>NZ_JBFAJA010000048.1:0-104016 GCF_040654975.1 Dactylosporangium sp. NPDC050588
GACCCCGGCGACCCCGGCGGCGGCCGCGACCGCGCCGGCGACGGTGCGGGCGGCGCCGATCGGCTCGGCGGCCGCCGACCGGCGCATCGCCGCGACCGGGGCGACCCGGGCGGCGCGGCGGGCCGGGCCGTATGCGGCCAGCACCGTGACGAGCACGCCGACGGCAAGCGACACCAGCACCGTGCGGGCGGTGATCACCATCGCGCCGTCCGGCAGCGCGATGCCGAACGCGCCGGCCAGGCCGCGCAGCCCGATCGCGGCGCCGATGCCCGTGCCGAGGCCGAGCGCCGACGCGGCGACGCCGACGAGGAACGCCTCGCCGAGCACCGAGCCGAGCACCTGGCGGCCGGTGGCGCCGGTGGCCCGCAGCACGGCCAGCTCGTGGGTGCGCTGGGTGACCACGATGGAGAACGTGTTGGCGATGAGGAAGGCGCCGACGAGCAGGCCGGCCGCGGCCAGCGCCAGCAGCATCACCTCCAGGTAGCCGACCTGGTTCTGGGCGGCGGCGGAGGCGGCGGCCGCGACGTCGCGGCCGGTGGTCACCTCGTAGCCGGAGCCGAGCGCGGCACCGATGCTGCGCCGCAGCGCGCCGGTGTCCACGCCGTCGGCCGCCGTCACGGCCAGCTCGGTCACGCCGTCGCCGAGCCCCAGCATCCGCTGCGCGGTCGGCAGGCTGACCAGGGCCACCGTGCTGTTCGGCAGGCCGGGCCGGTCACCGAACCCGGCCAGGCCGACGACCTGCGCGGTCAGGTCGGTCTCGGCGTGGACGGTGACGGTCTGCCCGAGGGTGATGTGGTGGCGATCGGCGGTGGCGGCGTCGATGACCACCTCGCCGTCGGCGGCGGGTGCCCGTCCGGCGCGCAGCGTGAACGCGCCGACCGGCGGCGGGGTCCAGGACTGCAGCAGGGACGGGCCGGAGGGGACGATCGCGGTGCCCCCGGCGACCAGCAGGCCCTGCCCGCGGACGACCGGTTCGGCGCCCGCCACACCCGGCAGGGCCCGGACCTGGGCGACCGTCGCCGCGCTCAGCGGGTCGCGTTCGACCTCGACGCCCATCGCCGAGTCGAAGGCCGCGGCGTCGCGGACGGTGAGGTCGGTGCCGGCCGTCGCGGTCCGGAACTGGTCGTCGAGGACCTGCCGGGAGGTGTCGGTGAGGACCAGGGTGCCGCTGACGAAGGTGACGCCGAGGACGACGGCGAGCATGGTGAACGCCAGCCGGGCCCGGTGGGCCAGGGCGGTGCGCAGGATGAGACGCCACATGGTCGTCAGCGCTCCTTCCGGGTGGTGGTGACGGTGTCGAGGCCGGACATCCGGGACAGCACGGCGGCGACGGTGGGCTCGGCGAGCTCGTCGACGACCCGGCCGTCGGCGAGGAAGACGACCCGGTCGGCGTACGCGGCGGCGTGCGGGTCGTGGGTGACCATGACGATCGTCTGCCCGAGGTCGTGTGCGGCGTGGCGGAGGAAGTCCAGCAGCGCCTCCCCGGAGCGGGAGTCGAGGTTTCCGGTGGGTTCGTCGGCGAACACGATCTCGGGGCGGGTGACGAGCGCCCGGGCCACCGCCACCCGCTGCTGCTGGCCACCGGACAGCTGCGCGGGCCGGTGGTGCAGCCGGTCCGCCAGGCCGAGGGTGGTGACCAGCCGGTCCACCCAGACGGCGTCGGGCCGGCGGCCGGCCAGCCGCAGCGGCAGCGCGATGTTCTCGGCCGCGGTGAGCGTCGGCACCAGGTTGAAGCTCTGGAAGACGAACCCGATCCGGTCGCGGCGCAGCAGGGTGCGCTGCCGCTCGCTCAGGCGGGTCACGTCGGTGTCGCCGAGCAGGACCTGGCCGGCGTCGGCGTCGTCCAGCCCGGCGAGCGTGTGCATGAGGGTGGACTTCCCGGAGCCGGACGGGCCCATCACGGCGGCGAACTGCCCGGCCGGGATGGTCAGGGTGGCGCCGTCGAGGGCGCGCACCGCCGTGTCGCCCCGCCCGTACGTCTTGACGACGGCACGGGCCTCGACGGCGATGGTGCGGTGGGGTGCGGTGCTGATGCTCATGGACGTGGCTCCTCAGATCAGGATTCGGCCGCGGCGGTACGCCGGCGGACGGGGATGCGGATGCGTGCGCGGCGGGCGGAGCGGTACGCCTCGGCGTCGCGGACCAGGTCCGCGTGGCGTTCCCGGACGTAGTCGGTGAGGAAGAGGGGATGCACGACGGACCTCCTGGCGTCGTCGGCGGTGTGCTGACACGCCGAAGACTCGCGGCGCCGGCTGTCCGTGCCCTGGCCGCCCGCTGAGCGGCGGCGGACAGCGGGCGGACAGCGGCCCGCGGCACGCTGTCCGCATGCGTGACGAAGTGACTGTCGCGGTGCCGCCCGACCTGTGCCGGCGCTGCGTGCGGCTGCTCAGCCGGCACGTCAGCGACGTGCCGGGCGTGGTGTCGCTGCAGGTGGGCGAGGGGCTGCTGGCGGTCTCCGGCGACGTGGACGCCGCCGAGGTGCGGGCGGCCCGGGACCGGGCCGGCTTCCCGGTGCCCGGAGGCTAGTGGCCGGTCACCGGCAGGTCAGCGGCGGTGGCCTCGGCGTAGGCCGCCCGGAGCTGGTCGCGGGCCCACGGGAACTCCCGGTCCTCGAGGAGTTCCAGGGCCCGCCGCAGGTCGTCCGCCGCGGCCGTGGCGTCGCCGCGGGTCAGGGCCAGCCGGGCCCGCCCCCAGGCCGCCCACGCCGGGTTGCGCGGGTTGCGGACCCGCCGGGCGATCTCGTCGGCCTCGGCCAGCTCGGCCGGCACGCGCTCGGTCTCGCCCAGGTCGAGCCGGGTGTGCGCCAGGTGCACGAGGGCGAACGCGAGGCCGTGCAGCGAGCCGAGCGCCCGGCACTCGTCGGCCGCGGACCGCAGCTGGGTCAGCGCCTCGTCGAGGCGGCCGGTCTGGCGCAGCGCGACGCCCAGGTGGGCGCGGGCGGCGCTGCTCATCATCCGGTCGTCGGCGGCGCCGAGCAGGTCGAGGCTGCGCCGCCAGTCGCGCACCGAGTCCTCGAACTCGCTGCACCGCAGGTTGATCAGCGCCTCCACGTAGTAGGTCATGGCGTGCCACCAGCCGCCGTCCTGCTCGCCCAGGTCCTCGCGGCTGCGCCGGATCAGCGCCCGGTGCTCCTCGGGGTCGCCGCCGTACTGCCCCTCGAAGGCGACGACGATGCGGGAGACGGCGGCCTCGTGGTCGAGCCCGAGTGCGGTGAACAACGCGAGGCTTTCGCGGGCGGCGGCCCGTGACTCGGGCGTGGGGTAGTAGACGTACAGCAGCGCCAGCCCCTGCAGCGCGCGGGCCCGGGCGGCGTCCGACCCGCCGCGCTCCAGCAGCGCGGTGATGGCGCGGACGCCCTCGTAGCGGGGTCCGTAGTTCCAGAACGGCACGAGGGCCGCGGCGAGGCGCAGGCCGGGCTCCGGCGGCTCGGCGACGCGCTCGACGCAGAACTCGATGGCGGCGCGCAGGTTGTCCTGGTCCTCCACCAGCAGGTCCCACGCCGGGCCGGTGTAGCGCACGAGCGGGCCGTGCTCCTCGGCCATCGCGATGTAGTGCGCGAGGTGCCGCCGCCGGCAGTCGTCCTCCTCGCCGGCCTCGCGCAGCTTCATCCACGCGTACTCGCGGATCGTGACCAGCAGCCGGAACCGGCCGGTGTCCGGGTCGGCGGTCACCAGGGACTGGTCGACGAGGCGGAACAGCAGGTCCGCGACGTCGGCGGGCGCGCTGCCACCGAACCCGCACACCTGCTCGGCCGCGTCCAGCGTCCAGCCGCCGCGGAACACGGCCAGCCGGCGCAGCAGGCGCCGCTCGCCCTCTGGCAGCAGGTCGTGGCTCCAGTCGATGGTGGCGCGCAGCGTGCGGTGCCGGGCCTCGCTGCTGCGCGGCCCGGCCGTCAGCAGCGCGAACCGGTCCCGGAGCCGGTCCGCGATCTCGGCCGGGGGCAGCGCCTTGGCCCGGGCCGCGGCCAGCTCGATCGCCAGCGGCATGCCGTCGAGCCGGCGGCAGATGGCCGCGACGGCCCGCGCGGCGCCGGCGTCCAGCTCCAGGCCGGGCCGCACGCTGCGGGCGCGGTCCAGGAACAGGCGGACGGCGGGGGAGGCGGCGATCTCGTCCGGGGCGGCGGTCTCGTCCGGCACGGCGAGCGGGCCCACGGCGACCTGGGTCTCCCCGGCGACGGCCAGGGCCTCCCGGCTGGTGGCCAGCACCCGAACGCCGGTGGTGGCCTGCAGCAGGTGCTCGACGACGGTGGCGGTGGC
This sequence comes from Dactylosporangium sp. NPDC050588, assembly GCF_040654975.1. Lineage (NCBI taxonomy): Bacteria > Bacillati > Actinomycetota > Actinomycetes > Micromonosporales > Micromonosporaceae > Dactylosporangium > Dactylosporangium sp. NPDC050588. The sequence continues at coordinate 4,257 of NZ_JBFAJA010000048.1, forward strand.
GTCCACGACGTGTTCGCAGTTGTCCACCACGAGCAGCGCCCGCCGCTGCCGCAGGTGCTCGGCGACGGCCTCGGCGGCCGGCGCACCGGGGCCGGGGGTCTGCACGCCGAGCTGGGCGGCGAACGCCCCGGCCACGTCGGCGTCCGGGGCGAGGGCGGCGAGCCGGATGATGTGGACGGTGTCGGCGATCGCCGGCTCGACGAGCCGCGCGGTCTCCAGCGAGAGGGTGGTCTTGCCGACGCCGCCGGGGCCGGTGAGCGTGACCAGGCGGGCGGCGCGCAGCTCCCGCAGCGTCGTGCGGAGGTCCGCGTCGCGCCCGAGGAACGACGACAGGCGAGCGGGCACGGCCACCGACGCGGCGGGCCTCGCCGAAGTGGCCGGCTTCGCCGGTGCCGCCGGTGCGGCGGACGGAATCTGCTGGCGCAGGATGGCTTCGGTCAGCGCCCGCAGGTCCGGTGACGGGTCGATGCCGAGCTCCTCGGCGAGCCGGTGCCGCAGCCGCTGCTCGACGGCGAGCGCGTCCGCCTGCCGGCCGGCCCGGTACAGCGCCAGCATCAGCAGCCGGTGCAGCCGCTCGCGCAGCGGGTGCTCCGCCACCATCGACTCCAGCTCGGCCACGACCGCGGCGTGCCGCCCGGTGTCCACCAGCAGCTCCAGCCGGTCCTCCAGCGCGGCGAGCCGCAGCTCCTCCAGGCGCAGCCGCTCGGCGCGGACCCAGTCCGTCTCGCCGACGTCGGCGAGCGCCGGCCCGCGCCACAGGCCCAGCGCCTCGTCGTACGCGGCGAGCGCCGCCTCCTGGTCGGCGGCCGTGCGGGCCCGGGCGACCGCCGTGTCGAAGCGGTGCGCGTCCACCGCCTCCGGCGGCAGGGTGAGCTGGTAGCCCGGGGCGCGGGTGGTGAGCACGGCCGCGTCGAGTCCGGCGGACGCCAGCACGCGGCGCAGCTTCGACACGCGGATCTGCAGCGCGTTCGCCGCGTCGGCGGGCAGCTCCTCGCCCCACAGGGCGTCGGTGAGGGCGTCCGCTGACATCACCCGGCCCGGCGACCCGGCGAGCCGGGCGAGCAGCGCGCGCACCGACGGCGCCGGGGACACCGCGGCACGGCCGGGTGCCTGGACCTCGACCGGTCCGAGCACCCGGATCAGCAGCTCTGACATGTCTCACCCATGGTGCCGACGATCATACGTGCGGCGGCGGGTCAGCCGGTTCGTACAGCCGTCCGGTAGCGACCAGCCGCGGCGGCGGCGTGCCCGGCGATGACCTCGGCGTCGCGGCCGACCCAGCCGAGCACGGCCGAGCCGCGGGCCCGCTGCCACGGCAGCCCGACGAAGTACAGGCCGGGCCAGTCCGTCACGCCGCCGCGGTGCACCGGCGCGCCGCGGCCGTCGAGGACCGGCACGTGCATCCACGGGTAGCTCGGCCGGAACCCGGTGGCCCACACCACCGCGGCGACGGGGTGCCGGGTGCCGTCGGCGGACACCAGCGCGTCCCGTTCCGCGTCGACGACCCGTCCGGTGCGGCGAACGGTGCGCAGCAGGCCCCGCACGTCCGTGCCGATGACGGGGTTCTGCGCCCGGATCCGCGCGCCGATCCCGCGTTCCCCGGACAGGCCCATCGTGCCCAGCCGGGAGAACCACCAGAAGATGTCGCGGCCGAGCAGCCGCTGCGGCAACACCGGGCCCAGCTCGTCGTACGCGATGGTGACGCGCCGGCCGGCCGCGGCGAGCTCGGCGGCGATCTGCACGCCGGTGTTGCCGGCCCCGACGACCACGACGTCGCCGTCCGGGATCCCGGCGGGGTTGCGGTAGTCGCTGCTGTGCAGCTGGACCACCGACGGGGCGAGCCGGGCGGCGACCGCCGGCACGCTCGGCGTGTGGAAGGCGCCGCCGGCCACCACGACCTGCCGTGCCGTCCACTCGCCGGTGCCCGTCTCCGCGACGAACCCGCCGTCCGTGGCCGGCCGGAGCCCGGTCACCGCGCAGCCGGTGTGCACCGGCAGCGCGAAGTGCTCGGCGTAGCCGGCCAGGTAGTCGGCGACCTCGTCCTTGCCGGGGTGGCCGTCCGGGTCGCCGGGGAACGCCAGGCCGGGCAGCGCGTCGAAGCGGCGCGGGGTGAACAGGGTCAGCGAGTCCCAGCGCCGCCGCCAGGCGTCGCCGACCCGCGGGTGGGCGTCGAGGACGGCGCAGCCGATCCCGGCCCGGCGCAGGTGGTAGCCCGTCGCCAGACCGGCCTGGCCGCCGCCGACGACCAGCGTGTGCACGTCGGTGCTCATCGGGCGGCCTCGTAGCCGGCCTCGGCGATGGCGGCACGGATCACGCCGTCCTCGCCGCCGGCGACCCGGACGGTCCTGCCGGTGATGTCGACGTCGACGTGGCGGACGCCGGGCACCGCCGCGACCTCCTGGCGGATGGCGGTGGCGCAGTGGCCGCAGGTGATGCCGGGCACGGAGAACAGCTGCTCGGTCATGGTGGCTCCTCTCGGGTGGCGCCCCGTGGCGGGGCGCCGGACGTGCCATCACCGTGCGGGCCGCCGCTGTCCGCCGGCTGTCCGTCCGGGCCCCGGTCCTGTCCAGTGCACGGCCAGCCCGCGGACAGCGGGTGCCGGCAACGTCTGCGGCATCGGCCCGCGCGGCGGGCCCGACGAGGGAGGACGACATGACGACACCGACGGCGGTCTCGTGCCGGCTCGACATCGGTGGCATGACCTGCGCCTCGTGCGTGGGCCGGGTGGAGAAGGCGCTGGTCCGCCTCGACGGTGTCGAGGCGGCGGCGGTGAACCTGGCGACCGAGGTCGCGACCGTCACCTACGACCCGGCCCGCGTCGGCGCGCACGACATGGCCGAGGCGGTCCGGGCGGCCGGGTACACCGCGACGCCACCCGCGGTGCGGCAGCCGGCGGGTCAGCCGGCCCGGCGCACCGAAGCACCGGTCGACGACCGCGACCGGGAGCTGGCCGGGCTGCGGCGGCGCTGGCAGGTCGCGCTGCCGGTGGGCCTGGCGATGATGGTGCTGATGTACGTGCCGTTGCCCATCGACACGATGGACTGGCTGATGCCGCTGCTGCTGGTCATCGCGTCGGTGGTGCAGGTCTGGGCCGGTGGGCCGCTGTTCGCCGCGGCGTGGGCGGCCGCGAGGCACCGCGCGGTCACCATGAACACCCTGGTGGCGTTGGGCACCACCGTCGCGTACGGCTACAGCGCGTTCGTCACCCTGTGGCCGGCGACCGCGGAGCGGGCCGGGCTGCCGCTGCACGTGTACTTCGAGATCTCCGTGGTGGTGCTCGCGCTGGTGCTGATGGGCCGGTGGATGGAGGCGCGGGCGATGCGCCGGGCGGGCGCGGCGATCCGGGCGTTGCTGGACCTGCAGCCGCCGACCGCCCGGGTGGTCCGCGGCGGGACCGACACGCAGGTGCCGCTCGCCGAGGTCGTGGTCGGTGACCTGGTGCGGGTCCGCCCCGGGGAGAAGGTGCCGGTCGACGGCGTCGTGACCGAGGGCGCGTCCGCGGTCGACGAGAGCGTGGTCACCGGGGAGAGCCTCCCGGTCGACAAGACCGCGGGGGACCGCCTGATCGGCGCCAGCATGAACGGCACCGGGTCGCTGCTGATGCGGGCGACCGCGGTCGGCGCCGACACCACCCTCGCGCAGATCGTCCAGCTGGTCGAGCGGGCGCAGGGCGCCAAGGCGCCGATGCAGCGGCTGGTCGACCGGGTGTCGGCCTGGTTCGTCCCCGCGGTCATCGCCACGGCGCTGCTCACGTTCGCCGGTTGGGCGGTGTTCGGCCCGGACGGCGAGGCGCTCACGCTGGGCCTGGGCACGGCGATCGCGGTGCTGATCATCGCCTGCCCGTGCGCGCTGGGCCTGGCGACCCCGACCGCCACCATGGTGGGCACCGGCAAGGCGGCCGAGCTGGGCATCCTGCTCTCCGGCGGGGAGGCGCTGGAGCAGGCCCGGCGGTTGACGACGGTGGTGCTGGACAAGACCGGCACGATCACCCGTGGCCGTCCGGCCGTCACCCGGGTCCGCACCGCCGGCGCGCTCACGGCCGACGAGCTGCTCGCCCTCGCCGCGTCGGCCGAAGCGGGATCCGAACATCCGCTGGGCGAGGCCATCGTCGCGTACGCGCGGCAGCGGGACCTGACCGTCCAGGCGGCGCGGTCGTTCACCGCGTTGCCGGGCCACGGCGTCGAGGCGCGCGTCGGGGACCGGGCCGTCCTGATCGGCAACGCCGCGCTGATGCGCCGCACCGGGGTCGCGGTCGCGGCACTGGCCGCCGAGGCGGACCGGATCGCCACCGAGGGCGGCACCCCGATGTACGTGGCGGTCGACGGCGAGCCGGCCGGGCTGATCGCCGTCGCCGACACCGTCAAGCCGGAGTCCCGGGAGGCGGTCGCCCAGCTCCGGGCGCACGGCCTCGACGTGTGGATGCTCACCGGGGACAACCCGTTGACCGCCGCGGCGGTCGCCCGCGAGGTCGGCATCGAGCACGTCGTCGCGGACGTGCGGCCCGAGGACAAGGCCGCGCACATCGCCCGGCTGCGGGACCGGGGCGCGGTGGTGGCGATGGTCGGCGACGGCATCAACGACGCGCCGGCGCTGGCCCGGGCCGACCTGGGGATCGCGATCGGCACCGGCACCGACGTGGCGATCGCGGCGAGCGACATCACGCTGGTCGGCGGCGACCTGCGCGGCATCGTCTCGGCGATCGCGCTGTCCCGGCGCACGGTCACCACGATCAAGCAGGGCCTGGTGTGGGCGTTCGCCTACAACGTGCTGCTCATCCCGATCGCCGCGGGCCTGCTGTACCCGGTCACCGGCACCCTGCTCGACCCGTCGCTGGCGGCCGCCGCGATGGCGATGAGCTCGGTCAGCGTCATCACGAACGCGGCCCGGCTGCGCGGTTTCGACGCCGCCCGCACCGGCCTGTGGACCCGGCTCGGCGACTACGCCTACCTGACCGGGATCGCCGTGCTCGCGGTGAGCGTGGGCGCCGGGCTGACCGTGCTGAGCCGTACCGAGGCCGCCGGCCGCGGCATGAACGGCGTGCTCGCCTGGGCGCAGACTACTGGCATGCCGATGCGGCCCGCGATGAGCGTCATGATGACCACGGACACCCCGCTGCGGCCGGTGGCCGAGGACGACGTCCGGGTGCTGGTGGACGTGCCGGCCGGCGCGCTGCCGGGCCGGCCCACCACCGCGCGGATCCGGATCTCCGACGCCGTCACCGGCCGGCCGGTCACCGACGTCGGGCGTAGCCATGAGGCGTGGATGCACTTCATCGTCACCCGCGACGACCTGGGCACGTTCCTGCACATCCACCCGGAGCCGACGGGGACGCCCGGCGAGTTCCGGACCGAGCTGACGTTCCCCACCGCCGGCCGCTACCTGATCCACACCGAGTTCCGCCGCCGCGGCCAGATGAGCGACCTGATCGACCGGCACGAGGTGGTGGTGGACGGCCCCCGGCCGGAGCCGGCCGGACCGGCGGGGCCGTCGCCGCGCACCCAGGTCGTCGGCGGGCTGCGGGTCACCCTGGACGGCGACGCGAAGCTGGGCGGGAACACGTTCACGTACAGGTTCGCCGACGCCGCGACCGGCGCCCCGGTGACCGGGCTGCGCCCGTTCCTGGCCGTGGCCGGCCACGTCGTGGTGATGCCGCTGGACGGCTCCGGCTTCGCCCACGAGCACGCCGAGGCCACCGATGAACGGCGGCGGCCGGTGTTCGCGCTGCCGTCGGCGCGGTTCGGCCCGGACCTGACGGTGCACGCGGACCTGCCCCGGCCGGGCCTGTACCGGCTGTGGGGACAGTTCCGGGACGCCTCGGGCACGGTCCGGACGACCACGTTCACGGTCGAGGTCGAGCAGTAGGTCCGACAGGCGAGGCCCTCCGGGATCCCGGAGGGCCTCGCGAGGTCGCCGTGGGTTCAGTCCGCCGGCATCAGGATGGTGGTCAGCAGCCGGCGGGTGCGGCCTTCCGGTGGCAGCGCCGCCCGCCGGGCGGCCGCCTCGCGCTGCTCGGCGATCAGGCCGGTGAGCTCCTCGTCGGTCAGGTGCAGCGCCAGCTGCCGGTAGCCGACCAGGTCGCGGCCCAGGTCGACGTCGCCGCGGGCGAGATAGCGGTCGAAGTCGGCGAGCAGGCCGGCGGTGAAGGCGGCGAACGCGGCGCGGTGCTGCTCGACGGTCAACCGCGTGGCCGCCTCGGGGCCGACGACCATGGCCTCGCTGTGCAGTCGGTAGGTGCGCTCGGCGGCGCCGCGCACCCGGCGCTCCTCGACCACCTCCAGCACGCCGGCCTCGGCCAGGGTGGCCACCTGCCGGTAGAGGGTCGCGGTCGCCACGTCGGGGAGCAGCTCGCGCAGCCGCAGCGTGGTGAGGTCGCGGCCGCCGAGGAAGGCCTGCACGATCCGCAGCCGGACCGGATGCAGCAGCAGCTCCGCACCTCGCGGGCGCGCTGATCCTGCCCGGCGGTGCCGGGCCGTTCCCCGCGGCGGTGCTGGTCAGCGGGTCAGGGCCGGTCGACCGCGACTCGAACGCCCCGAGGCTGGCGATCGACGCCACCCGGCAGCTGGCGCACGCCCTGGCCCGCGCCGGCATCGCCACGCTGCGCTACGACAAGCGTGGCGTGGGCGGAAGCCGGCTGCTGCGCGACGGCACCGTCGAGGGCAAGGACGGCTGGATGCGGGCCGGGCTCTTCGACAACGCCGACGACGTGGTCGCCGCGTTCACCGCGCTGGCGGAGCGCCCCGACACCGACGCAGGGCGGCTGTTCCTCGTCGGGCACAGCGAGGGCGCGACCCTGGTGACCATCGCCGCCGCCCGCACGTCGCACGCGCCGGCCGGCCCGCGCCGGCCGCGGTGGTGCTGCTGGCCGGCGCCGCCCGTCCCGGCGACGCCGTGCTGCGCCGGCAGGCGGGCATGCTCGCCCCCACGCTGCCGGCCCCGGTCCGCGGCCTGCTCAAGCTGCTGCGCACCGACCTGGTCCGCCAGGTCAGCCGCAACCACGACAAGATCCGCGCCACCGGCACCGACGTCGCGCGCATCGGCGGCGCGAAGATCAACGCGAAGTGGTTCCGCGAGTACCTCGACCACGACCCGCGCGACGACCTGGCCCGGCTGGGGATGCCCGTCCTCGCCGTCACCGGCGGCAAGGACCTGCAGGTCGACCCCGCGGACCTGGCCGCGATCGCCGAGCTCGTGCCCGGCCCGGTGCAGACCTGGGCCGCCCCGGACGTCACCCACCTGCTGCGCACCCGGCCCGGCGCGCCGTCGCTGCGCGCCTACAAGGAAGAGGTCCGCCGCCCGGTCGATCCCGCCGTCCTCGACCGCGTCGCCGGCTGGCTGGCCGACCAGGGCGCGGCCGCGGACACTCACTGACCGCCGGGGCGGGGCGACAGGTGGGCGCGCTCACCCTGGGGGCCGAACATGGTGAGCACCTCCGCGGGGTGGGGGCCGGCGCTGCCGATCCAGTGGGGGGTGCGGGTGTCGAACTCGGCCGCCTCGCCCGGGCCGAGCCGCAGGTCCTGCGTGCCGAGCACGAGCCGGACGTGGCCGTTGAGGACGTAGAACCACTCGTGCCCGTCGTGGGTCCGGAGCTGCACGGTGCGGGAGCGGCCCGCCGGTGGATAGATCACCTTGTACGTCTGGACACCGCCGGGACGGTTGGTCAGCGGGATCACCGTCATGCCCGCTCGGCGGACGGGGCGCAGGTGGATGCGGGGGTCGCCGGTGGGCGGCGCGGCGACCAGGTCGTCGAGCGGGACACCGTGGGCGCGGGCCAGGGGCAGCAGCTGCTCGAGGGTGGGGCGGAGCTTGCCGGTCTCCAGGCGGGACAGGGTGCTCGCGGTCAGGCCGGTCTCGGCGGCCAGGCCGGCGAGGGTGGCGTTGCGGGAGCGGCGCAGCGCGCGCAGGCGCGGCCCGACCCCGGCGAGCACGTCGTCCTCGGCACCACCCATGCCACCAGCATGCGGATCCGCAACAAGAGTTGCAACCAGGCAACGGGCGCCGCGACGCTGGACGGCATGAGCGAGGCCGAACACTTCTGGGACGAGCACTACCGCACGCACAGCGCGCCCGGGCAGCGGGCCAACCCGCTGCTCGTCGAGACCGCCGGGCAGCGCACCCCCGGCACCGCGCTGGACCTCGGCTGCGGGGCCGGCGGTGACACGTTCTGGCTCGCGCGGCACGGCTGGCGGGTCACCGCCGTCGACGTCTCCGGCACCGCCGTCGAGCGGATCCGGGCCCGCGCCGGCGACCTCGACGTGACCGCCGAGCGGCACGACCTGGCGACCAGCTTCCCGGGCGGGACGTTCGACCTGATCTCCGCGCAGTACCTGCAGACCCCGCTCCCGCTGGACCGCGCCCGGGTGCTGCGGACCGCGGCGGCGGCGCTGCGCCCCGGCGGGCTGCTGCTGGTCGTCGACCACGGCTCGATCGCGCCCTGGTCGTGGAACCAGGACCCGGCCACGCGGTTCCCCACACCGGACGAGGCCGCCGCCGACCTGGCGCTCGACCCGGCACGATGGGTCAAGCGCCGGGCTGACATGCCGCAGCGCGTGGCGACCGGCCCCGGCGGGCAGACCGCCACCGTCACCGACAACGTCCTGCTGATCGAGCGGACCGGGTAGCTACAAGACCCGCCTGTGCATCGCGACGTCGCCTTCGGGCGTCACTCGAGGTTGTCCCGCGACATCGGCGGGCCGATCCGCAGGTCGCGGAACGTCGCCTCGAGGCCGGCGCCCTCCGGCGAGCAGCACATGACCCCGACGTCCACCGTCTCGGGCAGGTCGAGGTGGCCGAGGCGCAGCAGCTGCCACGGCCCGTCGCCGGCTCGGCAGTGGACGGTCAGCGCCCTGCCGAAGCGGCTCACCCGCACGGCGGTCTCGGCCGCGGCGCCGGCGACCGGCGCCATCGACACGTCGGAGCACCCGCGGGTGAACACGGTGCCGACGTGCAGGGCGCCCGACGTGAGCTCCACACCGGTCTTCAACCAGGTGCGCTCGTCGGCGCGGACCATCATGCCGGCCTGGTCGAAGCGGGTCGTGTGCCGCGCGGACACCCGCACCTCGGCGGTGAAGTCGCCGGACACCGGCCGGTGGAAGAAGTGCCCGTTGTCGGTGGTCCAGCCGTAGAACGTCTCCCGCCAGAAGTCGGTGCGCGGGCCGGCGACGGCCCGCAGGACGCCGTCCTCGACCGACCAGCTCGGAGGCTCGTGCAGCCAGGTCATGGTGTCCAGCACAGCGACGAGCGTAACCGTCCCCGCCCGCGGCGGGGGCCCCGGCGGGGAGTCACTCCTCGAGGTGGTCGCCGGGGCGCCGGGAACGGGGACGATTCAGAGCATGGGAAAGATCCTGTTCGTGATGACCGGGGCGAGCTACTGGACGCTCAGGGACGGCACCAGGCACCCGACCGGCTACTGGGCCGAGGAGTTCACGGCGCCGTACGCCGCGCTCACCGGCGCCGGGCACGAGATCGTGGTGGCGACACCCGGCGGGGTCGTGCCGCACGTGGACGTGATGAGCCTGCGCCCGGCGATGGCCGGCGGCGAGCAGGTCGCCCTGGAGCAGGAGGGTGTGATCCGCGGGGCCGGGGAGCTGCGGCGGCCGGTCGCGCTCGCCACCGCCCGCCTCGAGGACTACGACGCGGTGTACTACCCCGGCGGGCACGGGCCGATGGAGGACCTGTGGCAGGACGCGGACTCGGGACGGCTGCTGACCGCCGCGCTCGCGGCCGGCACGCCCCTCGCCGTGGTCTGTCACGCGCCGGTCGCCCTGCTCGCCACCCGGCGCGACGGGGTGTCGCCGTTCGCCGGGTACCGCGTCACGGCGTACACCAACGACGAGGAGGAAGCCGTCGGGCTGGCGAGCCGGGCGAGGTGGCTGGCCGAGGACGAGCTCGTCGCCATGGGCGTCGAGTTCAGCCGGGGCGAGGTCTGGAAGCCGTACACGGTCGTCGACCGCAACCTGTACACCGGCCAGAACCCCGCCTCCGCGGGACCGCTCGCGCGGCAGCTGCTCGACGGGCTTTCCTGAGCCGGTTGAACGCCGGGGGCGGCCGCTCAGCGGGCCGTCCTGAGCTTGATGAACGCCGACAGCGCCGCCGCCGCGAGGGTCGCCGCCGCCACGCCGCTGGTGAGGCCGATCGCCGGGGCGGCGACCAGCGCCGGCAGCAGCCGCACCGCGACCGCCCCGCCGAGCGCCCGGGTCGAGGCGCTCCACGCAAGGACCGTCGTCACCGTGCCCGGGGCGGCGTCGCGGGCGATGCGGGCGTCCATGCCGCCCTCGAACGCCGTCATCGACAGCCCCGACAGGAACTGCGCGAAGAACAGCCCGAGCAGGTGCGCCGGGGCGAGCAGCCAGCCGGCCAGCATGCCGACGCCCCACAGCGGCCAGGTGACCTGGATCGGCAGCCGGAGCCGGTCGACGAGCGAGACCGCCGACGACGACAGCAGGCAGCCGGCGCTGAACGCGATCGCCGCGCCCGCCACCGCCGTGTGACCGTGCAGCTCGCTGGCGAGGGCCACGGACAGCAGGGTGGGCCCGGCCGCGAGGAGCGTGACGAACCCGCCACCGGCGAGGACCGGCCACGGCAGCCGGGGGCGGCGCCGCCGGACCCGCGTCCTCGCCGGGCCGGGTCCGGCGTCGGTGCCGGCGTCGACGCCCGCCGAGTCGCGGACGCGCGCTCTGCGTGCGGTGAGGATCGTGGGGACGAGGCTCAGCCCGTACACGAGAAACACCGCCAGCTGGAAATGCCCCCGCAGCGGCAGCAGCGCCGCGACGCCGGCCCCCGCGGCCTCGACGGCGGCGATCGACAGCGCATAGCGGGTCATCGCCTGCGGCCGGGCATCGACGGCGGCGACCTCGGCCCGCATCGCGGCGAACCCGGCGTAGGCGGCGATGTGCATGACGACGATGCCCGCCGCGACGAGCTTGCCGTCCCAGCCGGCGAGCAGCGCGGCGAGCGTCGCCACCCGCAGCACGCCCTCGGTCCCGCCGGCGAGCAGCAGCAGCGTGCGCCCGTGCAGGTGCCGGGCGAGCCGGCCGGTGACGGGCGCGGACAGCACGACGCCGATGAGCATGGCGGCGTTGAACAGCCCGGCGAGGGCGAGCCCGCCACGGTCCACGGCGACGAGGTTGAAGACGGTCCAGCCCAGCGACAGGCCGAACGAGTCGACGAGCCCGGACACCATCAGCTCGCGCAACCGCCCGGCGCGCCGGCGCCCGCCGGGGGTCACACTGCGATGGCGGGACGGGCGCGTGGGCCGGTGCGTCCGCGGGGGCGCAACGGCCGTGGCCATCAGCTGCCGCCCACCCGGGCACCGGGCAGGTGCACCGGCACCCGGGACGGGGCGACGCCGCCGACGAAGACGGGCTCCGGCGGCGGGAAGCCGTTGAAGTTGGAGGCGTAGCTCAGCGTGTACGCCCCGGCGGAGCCGATGTACAGCTGGTCGCCGACGTCGATCGTGGACGGCAGGTTGACGCCGTAGAACATCGTGTCGGAGCTGTCGCAGGACGGGCCGGTGACGGTGAACGGCAGGTGCGGCACGAGCGCGTGGTCGGTCCGCGACGTCCACAGCGGGAAGCGCCACTGCTGCACCGTCTGCTGCGTCTCCATCATGCCGTGGTAGGCGCCGATGTCGAGGTACAGCCAGTTCTCCCCGGCCCGGACCTCGCGGCCCAGCACCGAGGACACCATGACGGAGCTCTCCGCGACGAGGTGCCGGCCGGGCTCGGCGGCGAGGACCGCCGGCCGGTACGGCAGCAGCTCGTCGAGGGCCGGCACGATCGCGTCGGCGATCTGGGCCAGCGACGGCACCCGCTCGACGTAGCGGGCCGGGAAGCCGCCGCCGAGGTCGAGCATCTCCAGGCGGACGCCGTCGGTGGCGAGGGCCGCCATCAGCCGGCCGGCGGCCGCGATCGCCTGCCGCCACGCGCTGGTGGTCGCGCACTGCGAGCCGACGTGGAAGGTGACGCCGTACGGCCGCAGGCCCAGCTCCCGCGCGAGCAGCAGCAGTGCCCGGGCCTCGTGCGCCTCGGCGCCGAACTTCCGCGACAGCGGGAAGCTGCTGGTGGAGTCGTCGACGCGCAGCCGGATGTAGACGGCGGCGCCGGGGGCGAGCTGGGCGAGCTTGTGCAGCTCACCCTCGGAGTCGAAGCTGAAGCGCCACAGGCCGGCCTTGCGGGCCTCGACGATCGCGGCGGGTGGCTTGATCGGGTTGCTGTACAGGACCTCGGCGGGGTCGACACCGATCTCCTGCAGCATCCGCAGCTCACCGATGGAGGCGACCTCGAAGCCGGCGCCGAGCGAGGCGAGCGTGCCGAGGATGTCGGTGCTGGGGTTGCACTTCATCGCGTAGAACGTGGACACGCCCGGGATCGCGGCGGCGAACGCGGTGTACCGGTCCGCGACGGTGTCCAGGTCGACTGCCAGGAACGGCGTGGGCATGTCGAGACCCGCCAGGGCCCGCGGCCCGAGGGCGGCCGGCCAGTGGCCGGGCAGGTCCAGACGCGCCTGGTCGGTGATGGCAGCCGTCATCAATGAGCTCCTTCTCGTGATGGCCCTGTGATGGCCTGGTGATGGCCCGGTGATCGCACGGTGGGGCGGCGGCAGGCGCCTCGCCCACGATGAGATCGGCACGCGCCGGCGGTTCCTGGACATGAGTGGCGTTGCTGGACGGGGGCGAACCCCACGCGGCCGCACCGGTGCGGCAACCGGGACCTCAGGCGGCGAGGGCGGCCGGGTCGCGCAGCAGGGCGCCGGCCTCGTCCGCCGGGAGCGGGCGGGAGAAGTAGTAGCCCTGGGCGAGGTCGCAGCCCATCCGGCGCAGCGCGAGGAACTGCGCGTACTGCTCGATGCCCTCGGCGACCGTCGCCATCCCCAGGCTCTGCCCGAGCTGCACGATCGTGCGGGCGAGGGCCGCGTCGGGGGTGGCGCCGCCGATGCGCTCGACGAAGGAACGGTCGATCTTCAGCGTGTCCACGGGGAAGCGGCGCAGGTATGCCAGGGACGAGTAGCCGGTGCCGAAGTCATCGATGGCGAGCCTGACACCGATCGCCTTGAGGCTGAGCAGGACCGCGAGGTTCTCCTCGGTGTCGGTCATCAGGACGCTCTCGGTCATCTCCAGGCACAGCCGCTCCGGCGGCAGCCCCGTGTCGGCGAGGACGCCGGCGACGATCGCGGGCAGGTCGGTCTGGTCGAACTGGCGGCCGGAGACGTTGACGGCCATCGTCAGCACCCGGTCCGGGTCGCCGGCGCCCCACTCGACGCCCTGGCGGCACGCCTCGGCGAGGACCCACTGGCCGAGGGGGCGGATGAGGCCGGTCGACTCGGCGAGCGGGATGAAGTCGGCGGGGGAGATCATGCCCCGGACGGGGTGGTTCCAGCGTATGAGCGCCTCGAAGCCGGTGACGGTGCCGGAGCGCAGCTCGATCGTCGGCTGGTAATACAGGACGAGCTCGCCGGTGCCTTCAGTGCCTCCATTGCCTCCCGTGCCTCCAGTGCCCTCCAAGGCGCGGCGCAGGTCGGCGGCGAGCTGCAGCCGGTCGACGAGCCCGGAGTGCATCGCCGGGTCGTAGCGGGCGAAGGTGCCCTCGCCGGCGGCCTTCGCGCGGTACATGGCGAGGTCGGCGTTGCGCATGAGCTGGTCGGCGTCGGCGGCGTCGGGGCCGGTGAGGGCGATGCCGATCGAGCCCCGCACGTGAATTTCCGTATTGTCGATATCGAATTGCAGGTCGAGGGCGTCGATGATGCGGGTGGCGAGGTCGTCGGCGTCGTCCGCATTGTCCACCACGTCGATGAGGACCGCGAACTCGTCGCCGCCGAAACGGGCGACGGTGTCGCCGGGGCGCACGGCGGCGGCGAGCCGGTCGGCGACCTGCACGAGCAGCTGGTCGCCGGCGGCGTGGCCGAGGCTGTCGTTGACCTCCTTGAACCCGTCGAGGTCCAGGAACAGCACGGCGATGTCGGCGTCGCCGCGGCGGCGCAGCGCCAGCTCGACCCGGTCCTTGAACAGGGCCCGGTTCGCGAGCTTCGTGAGCCCGTCGTGGAACGCCTCGTGGATGAGCTGGTCCTCGAGCTCCTTGCGCTCGGAGATGTCGCGGGAGTTGAGCACGAGACCCTGCACGTTGGCGTCGGTGAGCAGGTTGGTGACGGTGACCTCGGCGAGGCGGAAGTGCCCGTCGGCGTGCCGCATCGGGATCTCCACGACCCGGCTGGCGTACGGGGTGTCGGCGACCGCGCCGAACGCCTCCTCGAGGCGGGCGCGGGCCTCGTCGGGCAGGAAGCCGGTGAGCCGCTGCCCGGCGATGTGCTCGCGGTCGTAGCCGAAGACGCGGGTGATCGACTCTGACTGGTAGGTGACGGTGCCGTCGACGGCGACGACGGTGACGACGTCGGAGCTGTGCTGCACGAGCGCCTGGAAGCGCTGCTCGCTGGCTCGCAGTTCGGCGGTGCGGGCCTCGACCCGGTCCTCCAGGTCGCGGGTCAGGTTGCGGTTCTCCAGCAGGGTGAGCAGCTGGCGGCCGACGATGAGCAGGATGATCGCGGACCGCGACCAGGACACGAACGGGTCGTGCGCGCCGTGCCTGAGCACCTCGAACGTGCTGGTGCACAGGGCGCCGAGGACCGCGATGTAGGGCAGCATGACGCCGAGCGGACGCGTCAGCGCGTCGGAGTCGCCGGCCGCGTGCTCACGGTCGGGTTTGCGGGACGCGACGAGGATCAGCACGAACCCGACGAACCAGCCGAGGTCGAGCACGGCGCCGGAGCCGTAGTTGTCGATGAGCGTCAGGTACGCGTAGCCGCTGTCGGACACGGTGAACGCGGCCAGGCCGGTCCCGACCAGCGGCAGCGACATGGGCCGCTGCCCGCCGGCGCGCAGCCGGGCGAGCATGAACAGCACGACGGTGAGCACGACGACGTCGCCGCCCGGGTACCAGAGGGTGACCAGCAGCGCGAGGAAGCTGTCGGCGCCCTGCCGGGCGAGCGGGCCCAGGATCAGGATCCAGGTGATGAGCAGCAGCGACGCGGCGATCATGAGCCCGTCGAGAATGCTGCGGGCCTGCTGGGCGACGCTCTGCCGGCTCATCGGCAGCACGAGCAGCCCGGCCGCGGTGAACGGCATCATCCAGAAGTAGCCGGCGTCCGCGAGGGACGGGAACGGCACCTCGGTGCCCAGGATCGTCTCGTACCAGATGCAGAACATCTGCCCGACGCCCCAGGAGAACGCGCCGAGCCCGGTCAGCGCCCACGACCAGCGCACCCGGCGCGCGACGGGGCCCTTGCCCAGCGCCTTCGTCAGGCACCCCCACGCGGCGGCGAGCGCGGCGGCGAAGAGCGCGACGTTGGACGTGTTCTGGGCGACGATGGGCCCGCCGGCGCCGGTGACGAGCGCGACGAACAGCAGGGCGGTGACGGCGGCGGCGGAGCCGCACAGGATCGCGTACCCACGCGTCGGGACGACGTGCCGCAGCCTGCCCAGCAATGTCGCCTCCCGTCGTGGTTCCCGTCCAGCGCCAGGAAAGATCGGGTGACGGGCAGGAGAGCTGAGGCGTCGCGGGGCCCGGCAACCGCACCGCACCCGGAATTACGGAATTGCTGGTTACGCGAAATCGAGGGGGTCGGCGAAGAGCGGCTCGAACGCGAGCTCGGCGGCGCCGAGCAGGGCGGCGTCCTCGCCGAGGACCGGGGTCCGCAGCCGGACGTGCTCGCGGCAGGCGGGCAGCGCGTTGCGGTTGAGGCGGCTGCGCACCTGTGCGGCGGATGCGAGGTACACCTCCCGCAGCGTGCCTCCGAAGATCACCATCTCCGGGTTGAAGATGTTGACGAGGTTCGCCACGCCGAAGCCGAGCCAGTCGCCGACCTGCCGGACCGCCGCCTGCGCCGAGGCGTCGCCCCGCCCGGCCGCGTCGACGACGGCGAGGATGCCGTCGCGCCCGGACGACGGGTTGCGGCCGGCGGCGGCGAGCAGCGCGTGTTCGCCGATCTCGGTCTCCCAGCAGCCGTGGGAGCCGCAGCTGCACGGCTTGCCGGCGGGGTTGACGACCATGTGCCCGACCTCGCCGCCGTAGCCGCCGTGGCCGGTGACGGGGCGCCCGGCGGCGATGATGCCGCCGCCGACGCCGGCGTCGCCGTAGAGGTAGACGACGTTGTCGCAGCCGACGGCGGCGCCGCGGGCGTGCTCGGCGAGCGCGGCGAGGTCGGCGTTGTTGCGCACCTGCACCAGCGCCCGGGTCGGCGCCGGCTCGGGACCGTCCGGCTCGCCGAAGTCCTCGTCGGTGTCGTCGGCGGCGTCGGTACCGCCGGGCCGGGCGGACCGGGTCACCGCGCCGGACGGGTCGACCAGGTCGTGGGCCTGCGGCGTGCGCTGCGCGGGCACGATGCCCGCCGGGGCGGTGCGCACGCCGGTGGCGGGGAACAGGTCGACGCCGGTGCTGATGACGACGTCGGCGAGGGCCTCGCCGAGCGGCTGGTCGACCCAGCCGAGCTCGGGGCCGAGCCGGACGAACCCGTCCTCGCGGCGCACCATGGCGGAGACCGCCGCGGCGTTGCCGACGAGCCTCGCCCCGGGCGGGGCGGCCTTCTGCATCTTCCGGACGAAGTCGGCGATCGGCGCGACGACCTGCGCGGCGCTGCGGTCGCCGCGTTCCCGGACGGCGGCGTGCCGGTCGAGCACGACCCCGCCGAGCCCGACGCGGGCGGCGACGATCCGGTCGACCTCGACGGCGAACGCGAACACGTACACGTGCTCCGACTCGGGCCGCACGACCAGGGAGGGCCGGCCGGCGCGGCCGCGCTGCTCGCGGGGGACGCCCTCGCTGACGAGCCCGGCCGCCGCGAGGTCGGCGGTGAGCGCGCCGATCGTGCTGCGGTTGAGTCCCAGGCTCGTGGTCAGGTCGGCGCGGGACATGGCGCCGTGGAGGTGCACGGAGCGCAGGAGAGCACCGAGGTTGCTCCTGCGGATCTCCTCCTGGCTGGGGCCGACGCGCATGCTCGACTTTCTCGTTGATGGCTGCCGCTTACCGTACGGCCGTCCCGCTGGCCGGACCAGAGCCGTTCTGGCAGCTGTTCCGACCGGCGGGACGGCGCGGCTATCTCAGCCCGGCTGATGCGGCCCGGCGGCGGGACAGGGCGTCGATGCCGGCGGCGGCGAGCAGCACGACACCGGTGACGATGAACTTCTGCCCGGCGCTGTACTGCATGAGGCCCATGCCGTTCTCGATGACGGCGACGACCGCGCCGCCGAGGACGGCGTCCAGGACCCGGCCCTTGCCGCCGAAGAGGCTGGTGCCGCCGATGACGGCGGCGCCGACGGCGTAGAGCAGCACGTTGCTGCCGCCGGTGTTGGGGTCGACGGACGCCTGCCGGGACGCGGCGATGATGCCGCCGACGGCGGCCATGCCGGAGCAGATGACGAAGACGGAGATGCGGATCGCGTCGACGTTGATGCCGGCCCGGCGGGCCGCCTCCTTGTTGCCGCCGACCGCGTACAGGTGCCGGCCGTAGGCGGTGCGGCTGAGCACGAACGTCCAGATCACCAGCAGGATGCCGATGAGCAGGACGACCATCGGCACGCCCTTCTGCGAGAACAGGATGTTGCGGCCGCGTTCGAGGTTGAGCACGTAGACGCCGACGCCCATGAGCGCGGCGATCGAGCCGACGCGCAGCGCGATCACCGACATCGGCTCGACGGCGAGCCCCCGGCGGGCGCGGCTGGTGCGCTTCCACAGCTGCAGCGCGGTCAGGGCGACGATCGTCACGCCGTACAGGATCCAGCCCTGCAACGGGGTGAACCGGCCGTCAAAGTTGATCATCTTGATCGTCGGGTCGTCGACCGAGATGATCGTGCCGCCCTTGATGAGCAGCAGCACCGCGCCCTGGAAGGCGAGGAACGCGGCCAGGGTCACCACGAACGACGGGATGCCGATCTTCGACACCAGCAGGCCGATGACGAGGCCGATGGCGACCCCGGTCACGACGGCGCCGAGGATCGCCACGTACCAGGGGAACCCGTGCGTGGTGAGCAGGGTCGCCAGGACCGCGGCGCAGACACCGCTGGCGTAGCCCGCGGACAGGTCGATCTCGCCGAGCAGCAGCACGAACACCAGGCCCATGGCGATGACCGTGACGGCGGCGCCCTGGGAGAGCAGGTTGGCGAAGTTCGCGGCGCTGAAGAACACCGGCCGGGCGACCGAGAAGATGATCGTGAGCGCGATCAGGCCGAGGATGGCGGGCAGCGCGCCCATGTCGCCGCCGCGGACCTTCGCCAGGTACGTGCGCACGTAGAGGCCGAGGGTCGCCGGCTGGCCGTCGGTCGACTTCTCCTCCGGCGGCACGGTGGACACGGTCATGCCGTCGCTCCGTTCTTGCGCAGGCCGAGGTCGCCGCTGCGACCTGCGGTGATGAGCTCCACGACCTGGGAGTGGGTCACGTCGGTCGCGCTCACCTGGGCACACATCTGGCCGAGGTACAGGGCGGCGATGCGGTCGGCGACCGCGAACACGTCGTTCATGTTGTGCGAGATGAGCACGACGGCGAGGCCGTTGTCGGCGAGGCGCCGCACCAGCTCCAGGACCTGGGCGGTCTGCGCGACGCCGAGCGCGGCGGTCGGCTCGTCGAGCACGACGAGGCGGTTGTTCCACAGCACGGCCTTGGCGATCGCGACCGTCTGCCGCTGGCCGCCGGACAGGCTCGACACGTGCTGGCGGACCGACTTGACGGTGCGCACCGACAGCCCCGCGAGGGTCTCCGCGGCGCGCTGCTCCATCGTGATGTCGTCCAGGACGATGCCGCTCTTGATCTCGCGGCCGAGGAACATGTTCTGGACGATGTCGAGGTTGTCGCAGAGCGCGAGGTCCTGGTAGACGATCTCGACCCCGAGCGCGGCGGCGTCGCGCGGCCCGTGGACGCTGACCGGCTTGCCGTCGAACAGGTACTCGCCCGAGTCGATCGAGTAGATCCCGCCGAGGCACTTGACCAGGGTGGACTTTCCGGCGCCGTTGTCGCCGACGAGGGCGGTGACCTGGCCCGCGTACGCGGAGAAGTCCACGTCACGCAGGACCTGGACCGGTCCGAAGCTCTTGTTGAGCCCACGGACCTCCAGCAGAGGTGTGTCGGTCACGATGCTCCTTCTTGCATGTCCGACGACGGTGGTGATGGCAGCGCGCAGGCCCGGTGTCCGCGCTGGGGGGAACGCGGACACCGGGCCGGTCGGCTGGGTGCTACTTGATGCCCGCCGTGGCGCACTTGGCGGCGAAGTCGCCGGTGCACAGCTCGGCGACCGTGACATAGCCGTCGTCGACGACGTCCTTCACGTTGTCCTTCGTGATCGACTTCGGGGTCAGCAGGACGGCGTCGACCTCACGCTTGCCCTCGGGGTCGGTCACCTTCTGCGAGGTGGCGCCCTTCTCGCCCTTGGCCAGGCCGATGGCGAGCTTGGCGGCGGCGTCGGCCTCCTGCTTGACGGCCTTGTAGACGGTCATGCACTGGTCACCGTTGAGGATGTTCTGCAGGCCCTGGACGGTCGCGTCCTGGCCGGTCACCGGGACCTTGCCGTTGAGCTTCTGCTTCTTGAGGATGTTGATCGCGGCGTTGCCGAGGCCGTCGTTGGCGGCCAGGACGCCCGCGATGTTCGGCGTCGAGGTCAGCATCTGCTCGAAGACCGTGCCGGCGGTGGTGTTGTCCCACTCCGCGACCCACTGGTCCGGGCCCTTGACGTACTCGTTGCTGTCGTACTTGGCCTTGAGCACGCCGTCGTAGCCCTGCTTGAACAGGGTCGCGTTGTTGTCGGTCTGGGAGCCGTTGAGCTCGGCGATGACCGGCTTGGTGGCCTTCGCGTCGGTGAGGCACTTGACGAGGCCCTCACCCTGCAGCTTGCCGACCGCGACGTTGTCGAAGCTGACGTAGTACGCCGCCGAGCCGCCCAGCGTGAGCCGGTCGTAGTCGATGGTGGCGACGCCGGCGGCCTTGGCCTTGTCCAGCACGGCCTTGCCGGTGCCGGAGTCCAGGTTGACGATCATGAGGACGTTGACGCCGCCCGTGATCATCTGCTCGGCGATGGTCTGGAACGCGGCCTTGTCGTTCTGCGCGTTCTGGATGTCGTAGTCGACGCCGGCGGTCTTGAACGCCGCCTCGAGGTATTTGCGGTCCGCGGTCTCCCAGCGGGCCGAGGACTTGCTGTCAGGCAGGATCACGCCGATCTTCGGCTTCTTGGCGTTGCCGCCGCTGCCGGGATCGGCGGCCTTGTCGTCGCCGCAGGCGGTGAGACCGCCGGTGGCGAGGACGCCAACCGCCAACAGGGAGAGGATCCCTCTGCGCATTGCACGGGTCCTTTCGGATATGCGCCTCAGGGCGCTGGGGGGTTTCGGGGGCGGGGGCACCGTCGGGGTGTCTTCGGGACGACGGTGATTGTTGTGTCCGGCAACGTATTCCTCCGCGGCCGGTGGGCACAAGTCCACCGCGATTTCGAAAATGTTGTTGGCGGTAACAATTGCGCAACGCCGACGCAACCGCTCCCGCCGACATGATCATCGCCGGATTCGGTTGCCAACTGGTTGCGTAGAACGTGAAACCTGAGCGTTGTTTCCGCTTCGCTCCATTCGCCGTGGCTATCCTCGAGATCATGATCACTCCGCCGTTCGCGCCGGAGATCCTTGCCGAGTTCCCGGAGCTGACCGCGCTCGGCCGGACCGCGACCCGCCTGCACCCGCGCCGCGCCACTTCCGGCGGGCCCGGTGCCTCCGCCGGACCCGGCGCCGCTTCCCGCGCGGCCGGCGCCCCCTTCGGCGTGGCCGACGCCGGCGCGCCGCACGCCGCCCGGGTGCCCGATGCCGCCGTCCACCCGCCCAGGGCGGGGGACAGCCACGTCGGCGGGCCCCTGGCGTGGCCGGCGGACGAGCCGTGGCCGCTGTGCACGCACGAGCTGCGCGACGGCCGCCCGCACGCCAGGCCGAACCCGCTGGTCCCGCTCGCCCAGCTGTGGGCGTCGGACGTCCCCGACCTGCCCCGCACCGACCCGCACGGCGACACCTTCGACGTCCTGCAGGTCCTGTGGTGCCCCGTCGAGCACCTGCGCGACACCGCCGGCCCCGCCGTGCAGATCCGCCACCGGCGCGCCGCCGACCTGCCGACGGACCTGCTGACCGACCCGCCGCTGGGCGACGTCCAGCACGCCGGCTGGCTGCCGACGCCGTGCCTGCTGCACCCGGAACAGGTCACCGACTACCCGTGCGCCGACGCGCTGCCGCCGGCCGTCCGCGACCGCATGCCGCCGGGTGTCGCGGCCGGGTTCGTCGCGCCCGGCTGGAAGGTCGGCGGCTACCCGCGCCGTGCCGGCGAGTTCCCGTGCCCGCACTGCGGCATGCCCAGCGACCTGCTCCTGGTCATCTCCGATCACGAGTACGACGACGCGTCGTTCCACTGGATCCCCATCGAGGAGCAGGACCTGGACTGGTCCGCCCCCGACGGCGACGCGCACCAGCGCCCGACGGGCCTGCGCCTCACCACCGACGTGCATCTGTTCACCTGCCCCGGCTGCGGCGCCACCCACGTGAGCTGACCGGTTCAGTACCGCGACAGCTGGCCGGTCGGCGACAGCACGATCCGCGGGTTCGCCGCCGGGTTCAGCCACCGCAGCAGCGCCACCAGGTCACCGGTGGGCAGCGCGACGCAGCCGAGCGTCGGGTTGCCGTTGGTGACGTGCAGGAAGATGCCGGACCCGCGGCCCGGCGTCGCCGGCATGTTGTAGCGGATCACCGCGAAGTGGTTGTACTGCGGGCTGATCTGCCACAGCGGCTCGCTCGGCCCGCCGGGGTTCGCCCCGTGGTGGAACGTGTTGTAGCCGGGGGAGTCGCTGTTCTCGTCCCACCAGTCGTCCTGCACCACCCGGTGGTAGGTGTACTTCACGCCGGGGTTGGCGGAGATGCCGTACATGGTGCCGTCGAAGCCGAACACGCCGGTCGGGGTCGTCTTGTCGCCCTCGTGCTTGGCGCCGCTGAACCCGTTGGCGCCGATCTTCGCGGTCATCGCCGGCAGCGCCGGCTGCCACGCCCCGCCGGTCTTCGCGTAGGCCTGCAGGCTCGCCGTGGTCGCGGACGCGCTCGCCGCCTGCACGATCACGACCTGCGTCGTGCCGGACGGCAGCGTCCTGAGCCGCGACGCGTCGTTGGCCGCGACCGCCGCCGCGGCGGTCTTCGACGGCGACGGCTTCTTCGACGCCGAGGCCGACGCGGACGGTGACACCGGCACCGACGGTGACGCCGCCACCGATGCCGTCTCGGCCTCCAGGGGCGGCGCCGCGGCCTCCGACGCGGACGGGCTCGACTCCGGCTGCGCGGACCGGGAGGGCTTCCCACACGCCGTGAGCACCAGCACCAGCGTGGCGAGCGTGAGCAGGACCTGCGGGGCGCGTCGTCTGCGCTGGTCAACCGGCACGACACATAGTATCGGCTGCATGCGCAACCGTTCCCGCACCCGCCCGGTCGCCGCCGTCGTGAAGTTGGCGCTGGCGTCGGCGCTGGTCCTGCCCGTGCTCGCGGGTTGCGGGGGCGGCTCCGGGGGCACCGCCGCGAGTGGGTCGCCGCCGTCACGGGCCGTCGCGGCGAGCTCGTCGACCGCGTCGCCGAGCGCCGCATCGCCGAGCGCCGCCGGTACACCCGCCTTCGTCGGCACGGTCGAGGTGCTGTCCGCCGAGGCGCGGCAGCGGATGACCGGCGTGTCGTGGCGGCCCGGCTGCCCCGTCGGCCTCGACGACCTGCGGCTGCTGCGGCTGTCCTACGTCGGCTTCGACGGCACCGCCAGGGTCGGTGAGCTGGTCGTGCACCGCGCCATCGCCGACGCGGTCGTGCGGGTCTTCGGCCGGCTCTACGCGGCGCGGTTCCCGATCCGCAGCATGCAGACGATCGAGGCGTACGGCGGCAGCGACGACGCCTCCATGGCCGCGGACAACACGTCGGCGTTCAACTGCCGCAACGTCCCGAACACCACGCACTGGTCCAACCACGCGTACGGCCGCGCGATCGACGTCAACACGGTGGAGAACCCGTACCTGCCGGGGAAGCAGATCATGCCGTACGCCGGCAAGGACTACCTGGACCGGCGTAATGTCAGACCCGGCATGATCGTGGCCGGTGACGTGGTCGTGACCGCGTTCAAGGCGGAGGGGTTCGCCTGGGGAGGCGCCTGGAAAACCGGCGTGGATTACCAGCATTTCGAAAAACCGTAATGGGGTGCCGCGCGGGGTGAGGCCGGTGGCACGGATCCCATAGCGCCGTTCGGGGGAGCCGCGGGTGGCGGTCGATCGACATACTGGCGCAATGTCACGTACGGCGGCCTTCCGCCTCTCCATCGCTGCTGCCCTGGCCCTGGTCGTCGGTGGGGTAGCCACCGCCGCGTACGCGCTGCGCGACACCGCCTCCGAGACCCCGGACGTGACCGCGACCGGCGCGCCCGCCGAGCCGGCGTCCCCGTCACCGGCGAAACCGGCGTTCACCGGCTGGTCGGACCCCGCGATGGTCGGCAAGCCGTACGGGACGAAGGTGCAGGGCCTGCTGACGTTCCGCGGCAACCCGACCCGCACCTACTACGGGCAGGGCCCGGTGCCGCGGGAGATGCCGGTGCGCAAGTGGCAGTTCCCGAAGACCGGCGGGCTCTGCCGCATGTCGGAGGACAAGGGCAAGACGACGCAGTGGTGCGGCAACGGCTGGACCGGCCAGCCCGCCGTGTTCGAGAAGGACGGCCGGACGTGGGTGGTGTTCGGCGCGTACGACGGCGCCATCCACTTCCTGGACGCCGCCACCGGCGAGCGGATCATCCCGGACTTCCAGACCGGCGACATCATCAAGGGCACCGTCACCATGGACCCCGACGGCTTCCCGCTGCTGTACTCCGGCTCCCGCGACAACTACTACCGGGTCATCGCCCTGGACCGGGGCAAGCCGACCGAGCTGTGGAAACTGTCGGCGAACGCGGTGAAGCCGACGATGTGGAACGACGACTGGGACGGCTCCGGCCTGATCATCGACGACTACCTGTTCGAGGGCGGCGAGAACAGCCAGTTCCACATCGTGAAGCTCAACCGCGGCTACGACGCCAACGGCAAGGTGACCGTCGACCCGAAGCTGGTGTTCAACACCCCCGGCTGGGACCAGCAGCTGCTCAAGGACTTCGGCGACACCAACGTCTCCATCGAGAACTCCGTCGCGATCTACAAGGACGTCGTGTACTTCGCGAACTCGGGCGGGCTCGTGCAGGGCTGGGACATCAGCGGCCTGAAGGCCGGCAAGACCCCGACCCGGGTGTTCCGGTTCTGGACCGGTGACGACACCGACGCCTCGATCGTCATCGACGAGGACGGTTTCCTGTACGTCGGCTCGGAGTACGAGAAGGGCAACGCCCGCTCCAAGCAGGTCGGGCAGATGCTGAAGCTCGACCCGTCGAAGCCCGACAATCCCGTCGTCTGGTCGGTCAAGGACCAGGGCAGCAAGCCCGCCGGCATCTGGGGCACGCCGGCGCTGTTCAAGGACATCGCCATCTTCGACACGACCGGCGGCGACGTCATGGGCCTGGACCGCGCCACCGGCGCCGTGCGGTGGAAGTTCCACGTCCCCGGCAACGAGACCTGGCAGTCCCCGGTCGTCGTCGACGACACCCTGTTCATCGGCGACTGCTCCGGCGTCATGCACGCCTACGACGTCAAGGACACCAACGCCCAGCCGAAGCTGCTGTGGGAGCTGAAGATCGGCGGCTGCATCGAGTCGACCCCCGCGGTCTGGAAGGGCGCCATGTACTTCGGCACCCGGGCCGGCGCCATCCACTCCCTGTCGGTCTCCTGACCCAGTATCCTAGGATGCCTTACGCGACGTGCGCGCCGTCATAGGGTGTCCGCCGTGGATCTCGACTACCGCACCCGGATGCGGGTCGGCTGCATTCCGCCGGAGCTGGTCGCCCGTCTGGTGGAGCTCGGTCACACCGGAGAGGTGGAGCTGCAGGCGGGGCGCGGCGAGTGGTTCTGCGCGCTGCACCTGGCACGGGACCTCGCGGGGCAGGACCGGCAGGAGGAGGCCCTCGCGGTCCTTGCCCCGTTCGTGGCCACGGGCTGGTGGGTCGCCGTGGAGACCGTCGCGGGGCTCCTCGACGGCTGGGGACGGGCCGACGAGGCGATCGCGCTGACCCGGCCGTACGCGTCCGGCGTCGGACTGTCGTTCGTCGCCCGTCTCCTCGCCCGGCACGGCCGCGGCGAGGAGGCGTTCGACCTGCTGGTGCCGCACATCGCGGGCCGGGTCGCAGCCGAGGCGCTCGTCGACGTCGCCGAGGTGGTGGGCCGGGACGAGGAGGCGGCCGTCCTGCTGACCGCCCGCCTCGAGACGCCTGGCCGTTCGGAGTGGGGCTGCCCGCGGGTGGAACCCGACAATGCGGTGGAGCTGCTCGCCGCGATCCGGGAACGGCAGGGCCGCGTCGACGAGGCGGTCGCCCTGCTGCACACCCCGGACGTCACGCCGGGCGTGCTGGCCGACCTGCTCGCCCGCCACGACCGGGTCGAGGAGCTGCGGGCGTACGCGGCCACCGAGGTCCTGGGCCACGCCACGGACCGGCTCGCGGCGTTACTGGAGGAGCGCGGCGATGTGGACGGCGCGGTCGACGTGTACCGGCAGTCGCTGGAGGGGCCGGGTTGTTACGTCCGGCTGTCGCTGGCGGAGCTGCTGCTCCGGCACGGCAGGGACGACGAGGCGCTCGAGGTGCTGCACGCGCTCGCGGACGGCCCCGGCGGCGCCGAGGACGTCGTCGTCTATGCGGTGTGCAAGTACTACACGGACCGGGGCCGCCCGGACGAGGCGCTCGCCCACCTGGACCGGCTCAAGACCCGCGTGGGCGGCGAGGATTGGCAGTACTTCGGGCTGCGGCTGCGCCTGATGGCCAGGTGCGGCCTGCTCGACGAGGCGGTCGACCTGGCGCGGACCGACGCTCCCGAGGGGGAGCCGTGGTTCGCGGTGATGACAGTCGCCGCCATCCTGGCCGACGCGGGCCGCACGGAGGAGGCCCTCGCCGTGCTGGAACGGGACGCGCCGGACCTCGTCCGCGACCGGGCGACGCTGCTCATCGAGCTCGGCCGGGTCAAGGAGGCCGTGGCACTGATGCAGGCGCCCGTGCCGCAACCGACGTGGCCGGAGCCGGACGCCCGGACCGACGAGCCTCCGTTCTGACCAGCCGAACTACAGTGTCCGCCGTGGATGCGGAGGATCTTGACTACCGCGCCCGCACGCAGTCCGGCTGTATCCCGCCGGACGTGGTCATGCGCCTGATCGAGCTCGGCCATACCGACGAGGTGGAGCTGCAGGCGGGCCGCGGGAAGTGGTTCTGCGCGCTGGAGCTGGCCCGCAGGCGCCCGGAGCAGGCGGCGGCGCTGCTCGCCCCGTTCGTGGCGACGGGCTGGTGGACGGCGGCGAGGGCCATGGCGGAGCTGCTGGAGGCGCAGGGCCGGGTCGGCGAGGCGATCGACCTGGTCCGGCCGTTCGTGGCGGCCGGGCACCGGCACGCGCTGCACTTCCACGGCGGCCTGCTGACCCGGCACGGGAGGGCCGGCGAGGCCGCCCCGACGAGGCGACGGAGGTACTGCTGGAGCTCGCTTCCACGTATCGGGAGGACTGGAGCGTCGTCACGCTGTGCGAGCATTACGCGGGCCACGGGCGGGCCGGGGACGCTTTGGTGTTTCTGGACGCCCTCGGCGACGACGACTGGGAGTACTTCATGCTCCGGCTGGAGCTGATGGCGGGCTGTGGCCGTCTCGACGAGGCCCTCGAACTGGCGAGCGGGCATCCCGAGGGTGACACCGGCTACGCGGCCGAGACCGTCGCCGGGCTGCTCGCCGGCGCCGGACGCACGCAAGAGGCGGTCGACGTGCTCGGACGCCACGGTTCCGGCCGGGGAGGGGGGCTTGCCGGCTACCTGCTCGACCTCGGCCGGGTGCAGGACGCCGTGGCGGTGCTGCACCCGGCCCGTGCCCAGGCCGGCCGGGCTGACTTCGGTGGGACCGGTCGATGGGCCGCCGTTCTGAGCGTCGCGTTTTAGGCTGTATGAGGGTGACAGCACAAGGCGGTGCGCAAGCTGGCACTTTGCGCCGTACCCTGTGCGCACGAAAGTTTGAGGGGTCCAGCAGCAAACCTTCCGACCGGACGGTAGGCTCTGGGCTCCGCAGCGATACAGGAGGCCGTAAATGGCTCGTGCGACGTCCGCCCGGCCGGAGTCGACCCGCCGCCGGCAGCGGTGGCCGGACGGGTACGACCCGGAGAACACCCGCAAGTCGCTGATCACGAGCGCGCTGGACCTGTTCGAGAAGCGCGGCTTCGACCGCACGTCGGTGCAGGAGATCGCGGACCAGGCGCAGCTGACGAAGGGTGCGTTCTACCACCACTTCGAGAGCAAGGACGACCTGCTGCGGCACATCCAGGAGGAGTACCTGGAGGCCCAGCTCACCGCGATCCAGCAGATCGAGGCCGGCAGCGACGACCCGGCGGTGCGGGTGCGCGAGCTGATCCGGTTCAGCCTGACCAGCGTGGCCGAGTACCGGGCGCACGTGACGATCTTCTACCAGGAGCGGCGGTACCTGACCGGGGAGCTGTTCGCGGAGGTGACCCGCAAGCGGGATCTGGTCGAGGCGGCCTTCGCCGGGATGGTGCAGGACGGCGTCACGCGGGGTGTGTTCCGCGCGGACGTCGACGCCCGGATCGCCACGTTCGGTCTGGTCGGCATGTGCGCGTGGGCGTACCAGTGGCTCAACCTGAGCGGCCCGCTGAGCGTGGACGAGGTGGCGCGCCAGTTCAGCGCCATGGTCCTGGAGGGCCTGTACGCCTGATGTGCAGGGCGAACCCTTGAGGGGGCCGCTCCCGGTGTGATAGATACCTTCCAGTCGGAATGATTGGAGGGTCCATGACGCGGGCGGTTCGGGCAGGCATGGACTTCGTCACCGCGCTGGACCGGGGCAGCCTCGGCGGCCTCGCCCGGCTGTGCGCGCCCGGCGCGACCTGGTGGGTCGACACCGGACCGGACCGCCGCGGCGGCGACCCGGCGGTGTCGCCGGGCGGCAGTGGCCGGTTCCCGTTGCACGGGCTGATGCGCATGGACGACAAGCTCGCGCTGATGCGGTCGCTCGGCCCGAAGGCGTTCCCGACCGGCTGCCGGCAGATCCCGCGCCGGGTGATCGCCGGGACCGACGTGTGCGTCATCGAGGTCGAAGGCCACGGCCTGCACGCCTCGGGCCTCGAATACGCCAACCGGTACGCGTTCGTGTTCGACGTCGACGCGGCCGGGGCGATCGTGTCGGTGCGCGAATACCTCGACACCATCCACGCCCAGCACGTCGTCGGCGCCGGCGCCCCGGTGCCCCGCACCGCCGTGGAGCACGTGCCCGGGCCCGGCGGGCAGCGGCCGGGGAGCCGGGCGGAGGAACTCGCGCTCGCGCTGTGGCCGGCGCTCGCGCGAGGCGACGTCGACGCCTTCGCGGCGCTGTTCGGCGCCGGCGCCACCTGGTGGACCGACTCCGGCCGGGACCGTGGGCGCGGGCGGCTGCACCGTACCGGCGACATCACCGCCAACGGTCCCTTCCACGGCACCGTCGCCATCGCCGACAAGCTCACCGCGATGCGCGCCAGGATCGCGTCCGGTGCCTACGCCTCCGCGGCCGTCACCGTCACCCCGCACCGGTGGGTCGCCGACGACACCCTCGTCGCGATCGAGGCCAGCGGCGACGCGACCCTGGGCGGCGAGCGCCGGTACCAGAACCGCTACCTGTGGGTCGTGGACACCGCCCCGGACGGGATCACGCAGGTCCGGGAGTACTGCGACACCCTGCACATCGCCGACCTCATGGGCTACGACGCGGAGGTCGGAGCATGACCGGGCTTCCCTTCACCGACCTCAACCACGTCCTCACCACCACCCGGTCGGTGCGGCTGCGGCTGGACTACGACCGGCCGGTGCCCGTCGACGTGATCGGCGAGTGCCTCCAGCTGGCGGTGCAGGCCCCGACCGGCGGTGCCGCCGAGGACTGGCGCTGGGTCGTCGTCGGCGACCCGGACCGCAAGGCCGAACTGGCCCGCCTGTACCTGGACGCCTACCTGGAATACGTGCACAAGCCGCTGCACAGTGCCGAGGGCGCCGAGAGCCGGATCGTGCGGGGCCGTCTCGGCGGGGTCGACGAGCACGGCGCCGTCAGCGCCCGGACCGCGCGGATCCTCGGCGGCGCCGAGCACCTCGCGCACCACATCGGCCGGGCGCCGTTCCTGGTCATCCCGTGCGCGACCCGGCCCAACCCGGCCAAGGGCGGCCCCGGCACGCACTCGGCCGTGTACGGGTCGCTGTATCCGGCGATCTGGCAGTTCAACCTCGCGCTGCGGGCCCGCGGGCTCGGCACCGTCATCACCACCCTGCACCTGCACCACGCCGCCGCCGCGGCCGCGCTGCTCGGCATCCCCGACGACGCCCTGCAGATCACCATGCTCCCGATCGCGTACACCCAGGGCACCGACTTCAAGGTCGCCGCCCGCAAGCCCGTCAGCGACGTCGCCTTCCTCGACCGGTGGGGCGACCCGCTGCCCTACGAGGACAAGCCCGTCGACCGCCTGACGGGAGAGGACACCGCATGACCGTCCCCGCCGTGATCACCGACATCGACGAGGTCCTGACCACCACCCGCGCGGTGCGGCACCGCATGGACTTCACCCGGCCCGTCGACCGTGCCGTCGTCGAGCACTGCCTGCGGCTGGCCCAGCAGGCGCCGATGGGCTCCAACCTGGAGGACTGGCGCGTCGTCGCGGTCGACGACCCGGCGCTGAAACGCCGCATCGGCGCGCTGTACACCGAGGTGTGGCACCAGACCGTCGAGGGGCCCCTCGCGGGCGGTGAGGCGGCGACGACCACCCGGCTGTCGCCGTCGGTGCGGCCCGACCCGGCGTCGCAGGCCCGGCAGGCGCGGATCCTGACCGCGGTCAAGTACCTGGTGGACCACCTCGAGGAGGTGCCGGTCCTGGTCGTGCTGTGCAGCACCAAACCGGTCCCGCAGCGCCCGGTCGGCGGCACCGCGTCCGGCTACTACGGCTCGATCTTCCCGTTCGCCTGGTCGTTCCAGCTGGCGCTGCGCTCCCGCGGCCTGGGGTCGGTGATGGCGACCGCGCTGGCGCACAAGGCGACGCAGGTGCGGGAGGTGCTCGGCCTGCCCGACGACTGGCGGCCGATCACGCTGCTGCCGGTCGCCTACACCAAGGGCCTCGACTTCCGGCCCGCCGCCCGCGCCGACCTCGCCGACGTGACGTTCTGGAACGGTCCCACCGAGCGGGCCGGGTCCGCGTGAGGGCCGCCTACGTCACCGAGCCGTCCCCGGCCGACCCGGTCGCCGCGATCCGGGTCGGCGACCTCGACACCCCCGCGGTCCCCGACGGCTGGGTCCGCGTCGACGTGCGGGCCGGCGCGCTCAACATGCACGACCTGTGGACGCTGCGCGGTGCCACCCGGCACCCGGGCACCGGCCCGCACGTGCTCGGCAGCGACGCCGCCGGGGTGGCCGGCGGACAGGACGTCGTCGTCTACCCGGTGCTGCCCGCGAACGGTGGGAACGGCGGGCGGGCCGTCGCGCACGCGACCCTGCTGCCCGACGCCGGTCACGGCGTGCTCGCCGAGCACATCGCCGTCCCCGCCGCGCACGTCCTGCCCCGCCCGGCGCACCTGGACTGGGCGGAGG
Organism: Dactylosporangium sp. NPDC050588; assembly: GCF_040654975.1. Lineage (NCBI taxonomy): Bacteria > Bacillati > Actinomycetota > Actinomycetes > Micromonosporales > Micromonosporaceae > Dactylosporangium > Dactylosporangium sp. NPDC050588. The sequence goes on from NZ_JBFAJA010000048.1 coordinate 34,972, forward strand.
CGGCGAGCCTGCCGACGGCGTGGCTGACCGCGTACCGGATGCTGTTCACCAAGGCCGCCCTCGCCCCCGGGCAGGTGGTGCTGGTGCAGGGCGCCGGCGGCGGCGTGGCGACAGCCGCGGTCAGCCTGGCCGTCGCGGCCGGCGCCACCGTCGTGGTCACCTCCCGGTCCGAGCGGAAGCGGGAACGGGCCCTCGAGCTCGGCGCCGCCGCGGCGTTCGACACCGGCGCTCGGATCCCGGAGCCCGCCGACGTGGTCGTCGAGACCGTCGGCGCCGCGACGTTCGAGCACTCGACCCGCTCCACCCGCGTCGGCGGGACGATCGTGGTCTGCGGCGGCACCAGCGGTTTCACCGCGAGCCTCGACCTGACCCGGCTGTTCGCCCGGGAGATCACCGTCCACGGGTCGACGACCGGGTCCCTGGCGGAGTTCCGGGCGCTGCTCGACCTCGTCGCCGAGCACCGGCTCCGGCCGGTCGTCGACAGCACCGTCGACCTCGCCGACGTCGCCACCCAAGCGACGCGGATGCTGTCCGGCGCCGCCTTCGGCAAGCTCTGCGTGAGCGTCACATGACCGGGCCGGTGGTGGTGACCCGGCGGGGGCCGGCGTTGTGGGCGCGGATCGACCGGCCCGGCGCCGGCAACGCGTGCAGCTCCGCGGTCATGGCCGGCCTGGAGGAGTGGCTCGCCGCGGCCGACGAACCCGGCATCCGCGTCCTCGTGCTCACCGGCACCGGCCGCAGCTTCTGCGCCGGCGCCGACCTCACCGAGGCCACGGCGCTGCTGCGTGACCTGACCGCGCTGCGGAAGTTCCTGGACCGGGGCCGGAGACTGGTCCGTGCGGTCATGGCCGCCGGTGTACCGACGATCGCCGCCGTCAACGGTGCCGCGTTTGGCGGCGGCCTCGAACTGCTGCTCGCCTGCGACGTCGCCGTCGCCGCGGACACCGCCCGGATCGGTGACCGGCACATCGCCGTCGGCCAGGTCCCCGGCTGGGGCTCCAGCGTGCTGCTGCCGCTCGCCGTCGGGCCGGCGGCCGCCCGGCGGCTGCTCATCGCGGGCGAGACCTGGACCGGCGAGGACGCCGCCCGCCGGGGCCTGGTCAGCGAGTCGGTCCCCGCCGCGGACCTCGAACGGCACGTCGACGCCCTCGCCGAGCGGATCGCCGCCCTGGACGAGGCGGCGGTGCGGCGGATGCTGCGGGTCGCCCGGCCGGTCGTCGCCGCCGACGCGTGGGAGCGCGAATGGACCACCCTCACCGAGCACGTGACCGCCCTCGCCACCGAACCGGAGTGACCATGCGACCCGTCCGCCTCACCACCGTGCCCGCCCCCGACGACCTGCTCGGCCTGGTCGGCCACGACCTCGGCGCCAGCGAGCCGCAGGTGGTGACCCAGGAGCAGGTGGACCAGTTCGCCGACGTCACCAAGGACCACCAGTGGATCCACGTCGACGTCGACCGGGCCCGCTCCGGGCCGTTCGGCACCACGATCGTGCACGGCTTCCTGACCCTGGCGCTGGTGCCGCGGCTGCTCGCCGACATCCTGGAGGTGCGGACCTACTCGATGGGGGTCAACTACGGCCTGGACCGGGTCCGGTTCGTCAAGCCGCTCCCGCCCGGCGTGCAGATCCAGGGCGCGGCGACCCTGCTGTCGGCGAAGCCGATCGACGCCGCCGCCGGCCAGCCCGCCGGCGTGCAGGCCAAGGCGTCGGTGGTGGTGGAGTTCGCCGAGAGCGGCGAGACCTGCTGCGCCGCGGAGATCCTGTTCCGCTACTACAGCTGACCCGCCGCACGCGAAACGGCCGGCGCTCCGATGGGGCGTCGGCCGTTTGCTGCCGCTGCTACTCGGTGGGGCCGGTGGGGGCGACGAACCGGCCGCGGTAGAACGACAGGGCGGGGACCTTCGTCGGCTTCAGGTGCACGTGGTCGACGTCCACCAGCACGATGACGTGGTCGCCGCTGGTGATCACCTCGTCGCGGACCCCGGCCAGGATCGCCGGGGTGCCGGGCAGCAGCGGCACGCCGTCCGGGCCGGGCGCCCAGGACACGCCGCTGAGCTTCTCCGCGCCGGACAGCCCGGAGGTCGCGAACCGCCGGGCGATGTCCTCCTGGTCCTGGCCGAGGATGTGGATCGCGATCCGGTCCGCCGCGACGAGCACCTTGAAGCTCGACGACGAGGTCGCCACGCAGAACAGCACCTTCGCCGGGGACAGCGAGACCGATGTGAACGAGTTGACGGTCAGCGCGGCCACGGCGCCGCCGGCCGCCGTCGCGGTCACGGCGGTGACCCCGGTGGGGAAGTGGCCGCAGACCTGGCGGAACTCGGCGGAGTCGAACAGGGGCTCGGTCGTCATCGGTCCACCGCCGGGGGAGAGGAGTTGGGAGCGTCGGGGCGCAGGCCGCCTTCGAGCTGCACCAGGCACAGGGTGTGTCCACCGGGGTCCTTCACCAGGTGGAGCCGCCCGTGCGGGCTGTCGACGGGGCCGACGGTCGGCGTGCCGCCCAGGTCGGACACCCGCGCCAGCGCGTCGTCGAGGGAGCCGACGTTGAAGTAGGTGATCCACTTCGACGGGATGATGTTCGGCCACTCGTTGTCCAGTTCCAGGACGCCGGCGACGGGCACGTCGCCGAGCATGAGGACCGTGTACGGGCGGGCGGTCGGCGAGTCGTCGCGCTGCTGGGTGGCGTAGCCGAACAGGTCCTGGTAGTAGGCGACCGAGCGTTGCGGCTCGCCGGTGTCCAGTTCGTTCCAGCACAGGGCGCCGACGGTGTTGAGCGTCTGCACCCCCGCGCGGGACTCACCCTGGTACAGGCCGAACGCCGCGCCGAACGGGTCGACGACCACGGCGCCGGTGCCGGCCGCCGGCAGGTAGCGCGGCGGGGTGACGAGCTCCCCGCCGAGCGTGACGGCCTGGTCCGCGGAGCGTGCGACGTCGTCGACGGCGAAGTAGGCGATCCAGCCGCGGGGCCGGCCGCCGTGCAGGCCCGTGGCGTCGGAGATGCCGGCGACGTCGTGCCCGTCGACGCTGCACATCCGGTACGTGGTGGCGCCGAGCTGCTCGTGCCGCACGGTCCAGCCGAGCAGCGCGCGGTAGAAGTCCTCGGCCTGCTGCGGGTCGGTGGTGCACAGCTCCACCCAAACGGCCTCGCCGGCCTGGAACGGCGGCTTCACGCGGTCACGCTCGCGACGATCGTGCGGGCGGAGACCTCGTAGGCGTGCTCCGGGGAGCCGGTGGCGAGGCTCGACTCGACCACCTCGACGACCGCGCGCAGGGTGTGCGGCGGCACGGCGGCGAGCGCCTCGACGAGGGCGTCGACCTCGCTGTCGAGGTCGTCGTCGGCGACCACCCGGGCGACCAGGCCCCAGCCCAGCAGCTGGTCGGCGGTCGCGGTGCTCGCGCCGGTCGCCAGCGCGTACGCGTGCGGGCGGGGGAGTGCCTGGGCGATGGTGTGGCCGACGCCGGCGGGGGCGAAGCCGAAGCGGGCCTCGGGCAGCGACAGCCGGGCGCCGGCGGCGGCGACCGGCAGGTGGACGGCGCTGAGCAGGCCGGCGCCGAAGCCGATGACGTGCCCGCGGACCGCGCTGACCACGGGCACCGGCAGCCGTCTGATGCGGTGCAGCGCGGCGTCGCTGTCGCGCAGCCCGGCGGCGACCGCCTCCTGGGTGGTGCCGGCGAGCGCGGCGAACGAGGTGGTGTCCCAGCCGCCGCAGAAGTGCCGGCCGGCCATGTCGAGCCGGATCACGGCGCAGGTGCCGTCCGCGGCGGCGGTCTCCATCGTGGCGACGAGCTCGGCGAGGGCGCCGTCGTCGAAGCAGTTGCCGCGGGCCGCGTTGTCGTAGCGGACGCGGGCGACGCGACCGTCGTGTTCGCGGGTGAGGGTGATGGCCACCGCCGGATCATACATACCAGTCGGTATGAAGACAACGATGCTGGCAGACGGGGGTGTGTCACGCGGTCGTTACGGACCTGACACCAGTTGGACCTGTTGACTTGATACCGGCTGGTCGGTACTTTGTGGCCAGCGTCACGGCCGCGGCTCGCGGCGACATGACGGGTCCATCGTTGTGAAGGACGTCCATACATGCTCATGAACTCCTTGCGATCCCGGCGGCCTCTGGCGCTGGTCGCCTCCCTTGCCCTCGCCGGCGCCGGCCTCGCCGCCTGTGGTGACTCGAAGCCCGGCACCGCCCAGTCGGCCGGCCCGTTCACCGTCCGGGCGCTGCTCGCGGCCCAGCCCGCGACCCTCGACCCGATCGTCGGTGCGCGGTCGGCCCAGATCGTCTGGGCCACCATGCTCGAACCGCTGATCAACACCGACGCCGGCCTCAAGGCCGTCGACACCGGCCTCATCACCAGCTGGACCCGCACCGACGCGACCACCTGGACGTTCAAGGTCCGGCCCGACATCAGCTTCAGCAACGGCGAGAAGGCCGACGCCGCGGCGGTCGCCAACACCCTCACGCTCACCCGTGACACCGCGGCGTCGCAGCTCAAGTCGTACTTCACCAACGTCGCCGACATCGCGGCGCCGGACGCCACCACAGTCGTGGTGAAGACCAAGACCTCCCAGTACAACTTCGCGGACCTGCTCACCACCGTCTACCTGGTGCCGCCGAAGTACTACCAGGAGAAGGGTTCGGCGGGCTTCGCCGCGGCCCCCATCGGCACCGGCCCCTACGTGTGGGCCGGCTCGAACGCGGGCCGCGACATGTCGGTCAAGAAGAACCCCGACTACTGGGGCCCGAAGAAGGCGATCAACGACGGCATCACCTTCACCTGGGCGAACGAGGCCGCGCAGCGGCTCGCGCTGATCCAGAGTAAGAGTGTGGACGTCTCGTTCGACCTCCCGCCGGCCCAGGCCACCACGGCCAAGAAGGCGGGCATCACGGTGACGAGCACCGAGACCGCGATCAAGATCATCGCGTTCCTCGACTCGACGAAGCCGCCGTTCGACGACCCGAAGCTGCGCGAGGCGGCCGCCCTGGCCATCGACCGGGACGCGATCGTCAAGGGCATCTTCGACGGCCAGGCCGTCGCCGACGCCGGCCTGCTCAACGTCAGCCCCGGCCAGAAGCCGGCGCAGAGCGTGACCGCAGACCCGGCCAAGGCCAAGGAGCTCGTCGGTGCCGCCGCCCCGGCCGTGCAGATCCATTACCCGGCGGCGCAGTACACCAACATCGAAGAGGTCTCCCAGGCCGTCGGCGGTGCCCTCGAGAAGGCCGGCTTCAAGGTCACGTACGTGCCGATCGACTACGGCACCCTCGTGAAGCGGGTCGTCGGCCGCCAGGTCCCCGGCATCTCGATCTTCGCCGGCGTGCCCAACGTCGCCGTCCCGGACTTCTTCGCCAGCGGCTTCATGAAGACCAAGTCGATCACCGGCAACTGCCCGGACCCGAAGATCGACGACCTGGCCCAGAAGGCCCTGGAGCAGACCGACGCCGCCGCGGCCGCCCCGATGTACGAGGAGCTCAACACGATCGGCGTGGTCGAGAAGCACTGCTACGTGCCGCTGTACCGGCAGGTGTTCAACTACGCCACCGCCGGCGGCGTCAAGGGTCTGGTGTTCGGTCCGCTGAACACCGTCGACTTCACCCAGACGACCCACTGACAATGTCCGACGTCGTGCAGAACGGGATGCCGGGCGGCGACGCCCGGCACCCCCACGCCCTGGAGAAGACCGCAGACAGGACCCCGGATCGGGGTGCGCCGGTGCTGGAGGTCGACGGCCTGGTCGTCGAGCACCGTAACCGGCGCACCGGCGAGGTGTTCCGGGCCGTCGACCACGTGTCGCTGCGCATCGCCGCCGGCGAGAGCGTCGCGGTCGTCGGCGAGTCCGGCTCGGGCAAGACCACCCTCGCGATGGCCGCGACCGGGCTCGGCACCCGCGGCGAGGGTGACATCCGGCTCCTCGGGCACTCGCTGTCCTCGGTCGGCCGCAAGCAGCTGCGCCGGCTGCGGCCCGAGGCGCAGGTGGTCTTCCAGGACCCGCACGGCTCGCTCGACCCCCGCCAGTCCGTGCGGTCCGGGCTGCGGGAGCTGCGCTCGCTGCAACCGGAGCGCACCTCCTGGATCGAGGACACCGCCCTGCTCGAACGGGTCCGGCTCGAGCCGTCGATCCTGGACCGCTACCCGCACCAGCTCTCCGGAGGGCAGGCGCAACGGGTCTGCATCGCCCGGGCGCTGCTGATGCGGCCCCGGCTCATCGTCGCCGACGAGCCGACCTCCGGCCTCGACGTGTCCGTGCAGGCCGACGTGCTGGCCCTGCTCAAGGAGATCCGCGCGACGACCGGCGCGGCTCTGCTCATGATCAGCCACGACCTGGCCGTGGTCCGCTCGGTCTGCGACGTCGTGCACGTCATGTACCACGGCCGGGTCGTCGAGTCCGGGCCCTGCGAGACCGTCTTCGCCCGGCCCCAGAACGACTACACCCGCGAGCTGCTCGCCGCGATGCCAGGAGCGCGATGGAGGTCACGGCAATGAAGACCAGCCCGGTCCCACCGGCGAACAACGTCGCACCCCCGCTGACCAAGGCCGGCATGCCGGCGGTGCCCGGCGGGGCGAACCCGGCGGCGAAGAACGGCCGGTCCAGGCGGGCCGGTGCGCTGCGCCGCGCCGCCGCCCGGATCGCCGCCCTGCTGGCGTCGCTGCTGATCGCGCTGAGCATGGCGTTCATGCTCGGCCGGCTGTCCGGCGACCCGACCACGACCATCCTCGGCCCGATGGCGACACCCGAGCAGCGCGAGGCCCTGCGTCACGAGCTCGGCCTCGACCGGCCGCTGCTGGTCCAGTACCTCGACTACCTCAAGGGCGTCTTCACCGGCGACCTCGGCCAGTCGCTGCAGTTCTACCAGTCGAACACCTCGATGATCATGGACCGGTTGCCGTTCACGCTGCAGCTCGTCGCGGCCGGCATGGCCCTCGCCATCCTCGTCGGCGTGCCGCTCGGCGTGCTCGCCGCCAGGCGCGAAGGCACCTGGTGGGACCGGGCAGCGTCCACCGTCGCGCTGCTCGGCCAGTCCGTGCCGGTCTTCTGGTTCGGGATGATGCTGGTGGTGCTGTTCGCCGTCAACCTCGGCTGGCTGCCGGCCGGCCAGTCCGGCACCCCCGCACACCTGGTGCTGCCGGCGCTGACGATGTCGGTGTACCCGATGGCGCAGATCGCCCGCCTCACCCGCGCCTCGATGAGCGAGGCCCTCGCGGAGCCGTACATCGACGCCGCCAAGGCCCGCGGCATCCTCGGCCGCCGGGTGGTGTGGCGGCACGCGTTCAAGAACGCCATGATGCCGATCCTCACCATCGTCGTGCTGCAGACCGGCATCCTGCTGTCCGGCGCGGTCGCCGTCGAGTACGTGTACTCCTGGCCCGGCCTCGGGCAGCTCGCCCTGCAGGCCATCCAGTTCCGCGACTTCCCGCTCGTCCAGGCGATCGTCGTGTTCGGCGCGCTGGTCTTCGTCCTGCTCAATCTGCTCGTCGACGTCATCCACTCGATCGTCGACCCGAGGGTGAGGTGACCCGCGTGAGCCAGTTGGAGCTCGACCTCAAACCGGCCGAGGCGCCGCGCCGGTCCAAGCGGACGTCGGCGTTCTGGCTGGCGGTGCCGATCGCCGTGGTCGCCGTCGCCGTGTTCGTCCTGCCACTGACCGGCCTGCTCCCCGCCGCCGGCCAGGACCTGAACGCGACCCGGCAGCCACCCGGCTTCCTGAGCGGCGGCTCCTGGTCGCACCCGCTCGGCACCGACAAGCTCGGCCAGGACCTGCTCACCCAGTTCATCGAGGCGGGCCGGCTGACCATCATGATCGGCCTGGTCGGCGCGGTCGTCGCGATCGGTCCCGGCACCCTGCTGGGCCTGCTCGCCGGATACTTCCGCGGCTGGGTCGACCGGGTCATCTCCGTGCTCATCGACGCCCAGCTCGCGCTGCCGTTCATCCTCGTCGCCCTCGCCATCATCGCGAACCGGGGCAGCTCCCTGCCGGTGCTGTTCCTGGTCCTGGCGCTCACCGGCTGGGCCGTCTGCGCCCGGGTCACCCGCTCGGCGACCCTCGCGATCCGGGAACGCCAGTTCGTGCTCGGGCTGCGCGCCGCCGGCGCGTCGGAGCTGCGCATCGTGTTCCGGCACATCCTGCCCAACCTCGGCGGCACGATCGTCGCGCTCGGCACCCTCCAGGTCGGCACCGCGATCCTGATCGAGAGCGCGCTCAGCTTCCTCGGCCTCGGCGTGGTGCCCCCGATGAACAGCTGGGGCTCGCTGCTGGCGGCCGGCCAGGACGAGCTGAGCACGGCCTGGTGGATCGCGTTCTTCCCCGGCTTCGCGGTCACCGTCCTCGTGCTGCTGGTCAACCTGCTCGGCGACGCCATGCTCACCCACTACGACCCCCGCAAGAGGCGCCGATGACCAGCCTGCTGCACGTGTCCGGCCTGTCCATCTCGGCCCGCCTCGCCGACGGGCACCTCCGGCTGCTCGACGGCGTCGACCTCGACGTGGGCCGCGGCCAGATCGTCGGCGTCGTCGGCGAGTCCGGCAGCGGCAAGACCACCCTCGCCCGCTCCGTCGTCGGCCTGCTCGAACGCAACGTCACCGTCGAGGCCGGCACCGTCGAACTGGCCGGCGACGTGGTGGTCGCCCCCGGCGTCGACCGCACGGACCGGATCCGCGGCACCGCCGTCGGCATGGTCTTCCAGGACGCGTCCCGGTCGCTGAACCCGCTGATGAAGGTCCGCACCCACCTCGGCGAGGTGCTGCGCCGGCACGTCCACGGCATCGGCAAGGCCGACGTCGAGCGGCGCTCCGTCGAGGTCCTCGAACAGATGCGGATCAGCGACCCGGCCCGGGTCCTGGACAGCTACCCCCACCAACTGTCCGGCGGGCTGCGCCAGCGGGTCGCGATCGGCCTCGCCGTCGTCACCCGCCCGGCGCTCGTCATCGCCGACGAGTGCACCACCGCGCTCGACGTCACCACCCAGACCAAGGTCGTCGCGCTGTTCCGGACCCTGGTCGACGAGCTCGGCATCGGCCTGCTGTTCGTCACCCACGACCTGATGCTCGCCAGTGACCTCTGCGACCGGATCGCGGTGATGAGCCGCGGCCAGGTGGTCGAGCAGGGCGGCGTCGAGGACGTGCTGGACCGGCCGCGGCAGGACTACACCCGCCGGCTGCTCGCCGCCATCCCCTCGTGGACCTGACCGCTGTGGACCCGACCTCTGTGGAGCGTTCCTTGACTGACCAGGGTATCGACGCGTACGCGGCCTACCTGCCCGCCTACGTGCTCACCGACAACCGCCTCGACCCGGCCGCCGGGCCCGCCCCGGCCAAGGGCCCGGCGCGCAGCGTCGCCGGCTACGACGAGGACGTGATCACGATGGCCGTCGAGGCGCTGCGGCACCTCGCGGCCGCCACCCCGGCCGGCCGGCACCTGCTGCTCGCCACCACGAGCGCACCCTACGAGGCGAAAACCTCCGCCGGGATCGTGCACGAGACGCTCGGGCTCGACCCCGGCGTCAGCGCCGTCGACCTGCGCGGGCACCGCTCCGGCGCGGCCGCCCTCGACCTGGTGGTCCGGGCCGGTGCCGTCGCCGCCGCCGCCGACCTGCGCACCACCCGCCCCGGCGCCCCCGACGAGCTCGCCCAGGGCGACGCCGCGGCCGCGTTCGCCGGCGGCGCCGGGCACGCCGCGGTGCTGCTGGCCCGCGCCGGGCACACCACCGAGATCCTCGAACGGTGGCGGCTGCCCGGCGAACGCCACGACCGGGTCTGGGACGAGCGGTTCACCGCCGAGATCCTCGCCGCCGCCGGCCTCGACGCGGCCCGCCGCGCCCTCGCCGAGGCGGCCCTGGACGCCGTCGACCACGTCGTCGTCTCCTCCTCCAACCCGCGGGCGGCGGCGGCCCTGCGCCGGGCGCTGCGCGGCACCGTGCCCTCCCAGCAGGACGCCGCCCTGGAACGGGCCACCGGCTTCACCGGCGCCGCCCACCCGGGGCTGCTGCTCGCCGCCGCGCTCGACGACGCCGAGCCGGGACAGACGATCCTGCTGCTGTCCGCGACCGAGGGCGCCGACGCGTTCGTGTTCCGCGCCGGCGACGGGGTCCGCGACGCCCGCAGCGGTCCGTCGGTGCGCGACCAGCTCGCCGCCCGGCAGGTCCTCGGCTACGGCCGGTACCTGCGCTGGCGCGGGCTGCTGGACGTGCAGGGCCCGGCCCGCCCCGCGGCACCGGCCCCGGCGGCGCCGCCGATGCACCGCCGGGCCGGCTGGAAGTACCGCCTCGAGGGCAGCCAGTGCGGCGCCTGCGGCCGGGTCACCACCCCGCCGAGCAGGGTCTGCGCCGCCTGCGGCATCGTCGGGGCCGGCGAGGCGAAGGTGTCGCTGCGGGACCGGACCGCCCGGGTCGTCTCCGTGACCCGCGACCACCTGACCACGATGCCGGAGCCGGAGGTCGCCGTCGTCATCGCCGACGTCGACGGCGGCGGCCGGCTCAGCGCCTACGCCACCGACGTCCCGCCCGGCGACGTCACCGTCGGCATGCCCATGACCCCGGTGTTCCGCCGGCTGTGGACCACCGACGCGATCCACAACTACTTCTGGAAACTCCGCCCGGCACCGCTTACGGAAGGTCAGTGATGGGCAGCAGACGCACCACGCACGACGTCGCGATCATCGCGATGGGCTGCACCCCGTTCCGCGACCACTGGCACTCCTCCGCCGACGACCTGCTCGTCGACGCCGTGCAGGAGTGCGTCGGGTCGCTGCCGTCGGTCACCCTCGACGACGTCGACGCGTTCTGGGTCGGCACCCAGGGCTCCGGCATGTCCGGGCAGACCCTCGCCCGGCCGCTGCGGCTGACCGGCAAACCCGTCACCCGGGTCGAGAACTACTGCGCCACCGGCTCGGAAGCCTTCCGCAACGCCGTGTTCGCGGTCGCCTCCGGCGCCTACGACATGGTGATGGCGACCGGCGTGGAGAAGCTCAAGGACTCCTCCTACTCCGGGCTGTCGGCGGTGTACCCGCCCGACGACGGCACCGCCGTGGACTGGACCGCACCGGCCGGCTTCTCGTTGCTCGCCCCGGCCTATCAGGAGGCGTACGGCGTCGACGCCCGCGACATGCGCAGCGCCCTGACGAAGGTCGCGATGAAGAACCACGCGAACGGGGCGCTCAACGAACGCGCCCAGTTCCGCAAGGCCGTCACCGTCGAGACCGTCGAGAACTCCCCGCGCATCGCGGGGCCGCTCGGGGTCATGGACTGCTCCGGCGTGTCCGACGGTGCCGCCGCCGCCATCATCGTGCGGGCCGAGGACGCACATCGGTACACCAGCAAACCCATCTACCTGAAGGGGATGAGCTTCGTCGCCGGGTCCGGTGCGGGCCTGGCGTCGGACGGCTACGACTTCACCAGCTTCCCCGAGGTCGTCGCCGCGGCCCGCCAGGCCTACGAGCAGGCGGGCGTCACCGACCCGGCCGCGGAGATCTCCCTGGCGGAGGTGCACGACTGTTTCACCCCGACGGAGGTGGTGCTCATGGAGGACCTCGGGTTCTCCGAGCGTGGCAAGGCGTGGCGGGACCTGCTCGACGGCCGCTACGACCTCGGCGGCGCGCTGCCGGTCAACACCGACGGCGGCCTGAAGTCCTTCGGCCACCCGATCGGCGCGACCGGGCTGCGGATGATGTTCGAGTGCTTCACCCAGCTGCGGGGCGAGGCCGGAGCCCGGCAGGTCCCCGGCGCGAAGCTCGCCGTCGCCCAGAACCTCGGCGGCCAGCCCGGCTCCTGCGTCGCGTTCGTCGCGGTGCTGGGGAGCGAGCGATGAGCGCCGTGCGGCTGGACGGGCGGGTCGTCATCGTCACCGGCGCCGGCAACGGCATCGGCCGGGCGCATGCCCTGTCCCTCGCGGCGCACGGCGCGTCCGTCGTCGTCAACGACCTTGGCGGCGGCGTCGACGGTACGGGCACCGGCGGCGCGGCGGACAAGGTCGTCGACGAGATCCGCGCGGCCGGCGGCACCGCCACCGCGTCCACGGACTCCGTCGCGACACCGGCGGGCGGCGCCGCCCTGGTACGGACCGCCGTCGACACGTACGGCACGGTCGACGCCGTCATCCACAACGCCGGCATCCTGCGCGACCGGACCCTGGCGAAGCTCACCGACGACGACGTGCAGGCAGTCCTCGACGTGCACCTCACCGGCGCGTTCAACGTGCTGCGCCCCGCCTGGCCGGTCATGGCGGCGCAAGGGTACGGCCGGGTCGTGCTCACCAGCTCGTCCTCCGGGCTGCTCGGCAACTTCGGCCAGTCCAACTACGGCGCCGCGAAGGCCGGTCTCGCCGGGCTGATGCAGGTGCTGTCCCTGGAAGGCGCCCGCCGGGGCATCCTGGTCAACACCATCGCCCCGACCGCCGCGACCCGGATGACCGACGGCCTGCTCGGGGAGCTCGCCGACCGGTTCGACCCGCGGCACGTCGCCGCCGTCGGCACGTTCCTCGCCTCGGAGCAGTGCACCCTGACCCGGCACATCCTCACCGTCGGCGGCGGCCGCGTCGGCCGGATCTTCCTGGGTGTCACCCCCGGCTGGTACGGCGGCGAAACCCCGGCGACCCCCGACGACATCCTCGGCGCGCTCGACGAGATCTGCTCCCTGGACGGCTTCATCGTCCCGGACAGCGGCGCCGACGAGGTCGAACTGATCCAGCAGGTACTTTCCGGAAAGTGAGCGATTGATGCCGGTCAGCGAAGTGCATCACGTGGCCATGACCGTGTCCGACGTGGACCGGGCCGCCGACTTCTACGAGAAGGCCCTCGGCTACCGCAGGACCCTGCGCAGCGACGTCGGCGGGCCGGGGATCGAGGTGTCCCTCGGCCTGCCGCCCGGCACCACCGGCAAGGTGCAGTACATGCAGGGACCGAGCAAGATCGGGCAGCTCGAGCTCATCGAGTGGAACGGCACCAAGACCAGGACCGCGACCGCGGGGCACCTGGAGCTCGGCACGTTCCTGCTCAGCTTCGAGGTGCCCGTCGAGGAGATCGGCGACCTGCACCGGAAGATGACGGAGCTCGGCGCGGAATGCCTCGGCGAACCCAACCGGGTGCTGCTGGAGAACTACGGGTACATCACCGCGTTCGCGGCCCGCGACCTCGACGGCAACCTCCTCGAGTTCGTGTCGCTGCCCAGCCGGGAGGAGATCCTGGCGTACCGGAACGGCACCGCGGACTGATGGGCGCCGCGAACTTCGCCGAGACCCTGCGGCTGCAGGCGCTGCGGCGCGCGGACCGGGAAGCCCTCGTCGACGGCGCCGACCGCTGGACCTACGCCCAGCTCGACGCCGACGTCGACCGGCACGCCGCGGCCCTGCTGTCCGCCGGCATCGGTGCTTCGGACCTGGTCGGGGTGCTCGGCCGCAACACCGCCACCTACGTCCTGGAGCTGCTCGCCCTCGCCCGGATCGGTGCGATCTCGGTGCCGCTGAACTGGCGGCTGCACGTCACCGAGCAGGCCTACGTCATCAACCAGGCCGGCATCACCTGCCTGCTCTACGACGACGACTTCGCCGACACCGCCGCGGAGCTCTGCGCCAAGACCGGGATCGCGACCGCGGTCGCCAACGGCGCGCAGGTGGTCGGCGACGCGCAGCCGCTGTCCGCGCTCCTCGACCGGCAGCCGGCCGGGATCCGGGTCCCCGACGCGGAGAAGGCACCCGAGGACATCCACCGGCTGCTGTACACCTCCGGCACCACCGCACACCCGAAGGGCGTCATCCACACCTGCGGGAACCTCACCGCCAACCACCTCGCCCAGGTCCTCGAACTCGAGCTGACCCAGCACGACCGGATCCTGATCTCGGCGCCGCTCTTCCACGTCAGCGGCCTGGAAGCACCCGGGCTGGCGATCTTCACCGCCGGCGCGACGATGGTGCTCACCCCCACGTTCAAGGCCGCCGACATCGCCCGGATCGCGAGCGGGGAACGCATCACCGGCATGGTCCTCGCCGCGCAGATCCTGTTCGGCCTGCTCGACCTGCCGGAGCCGCCGGACCTGTCGGCGCTGCGGTACCTGCTGTTCGCCGGGGTCGCGCCCACCGTGCGGCGCGACGTGAAGCGGCGCCTGCCGCACGTCCGGCTCATCGACACGTTCGGGATGACCGAACTGTGCAACGGCGTCTGCTACATGGACGCCGCGCACGAGGAGAGCAAGATGGGCGCGCTCGGCGCCCCGTTCCCCGGCGTGCACATCAGGATCGTCGACGAACAGTTCCGGCAGGTCCCGCCCGGCACCGAAGGGGAGATCATCATCCGTGGCGCGAAGATCTCACCCGGGTACTGGAACGACGAGGAGACCAACCGGCGCACCCGCCGCGACGGCTGGTTCCTGACCGGCGACGTCGGCCGGATCGACGAGGACGGCTACCTGTGGTTCGTCGACCGGCGCACCGACCTCATCAAGTCCGGCGGGGAGAACGTCGCCGGCGCCGAGATCGAGCGGGTCATCGCGCAGCACCCGGACGTCGCCGAGGTCGCCGTCATCGGCGTCCCCGACCCGCAGTGGGACGAGGTGCCGAAGGCGTTCGTCATCCTCCGCGACGGCGCGACGAGCACCGGCGAGGACATCCGGTCGCACTGCCGGGCCAACCTCGCCGGGTTCAAGGTGCCCAAGTACGTCGACGTGGTGGAGTCGCTGCCGCGCAACGACTCCGGCAAGGTCCTCAAGCGCGAGCTGAGGTCGGCATGACGACCGCGAACATCGCGGCGATGCTGGGCGGCAACGCGCTGCGGTTCGGCGACGCCGACGCGCTCGTCTTCGAGGGCCGGCGGTGGACCCACCGGCAGCTCGACGAGGACGTCAACGCCCTCGCCGCGGGCCTGACCGGCGAGGGCGTCGGGCACGGCAGCCGGGTCGCGATCGTGGCCAACAACGTGCCCGAGTTCCTCATCCTGTCCCTCGCCCTGTCGAAGCTCGGCGCCGTGTTCGTCCCGCTCAACTACCGGCTCACCGCGGGCGAGCTCGCCCAGCTGCTCGGCCACGCCCGGGTGCAGTCGGTCGCGACCGTGCCGGAGTTCGCCGAGCTGACCGCCGCCGCGATCGCCGACCTGCCCGGCGTGCGGAAGCTCGCGCTGGAGCCGATCGACGGGTGGATCGACCTGCGAGCGCTCGTCGAGGCGCACCGCGGCGCCCGGGTCGCCGACGCCGAGCTGGCCGACGACGCACTGCAACGCATCATCTACACGTCCGGCACGACGAGCCTGCCCAAGGGCGTCATGCTCACCCACGGCAACGTGAACATGAACATGCACGCCCAGATCGTCGAGCTCGGCCTGCGCCCGACCGACCGGATCCTCAACTTCGCGCCGCTGTACCACGTCGGCGGCACCGACCTGCCCGGCTACGGCATCTGGCACGTCGGCGGCTGCATGGTGCTGCAACGCCGCTTCGACCCCGCCGCGGTGCGGCAGGCCATCGAGGCCGAGCGCATCACCGGCATGGTCATGGCCGCCACGATGCTCGACATGGTGCGCCGCTCGGACACGCCCGCGGACCTTTCGTCGGTGCGGTGGCTCATCTACTCGCAGGTGACCTCGGCGCTGTACGCGGTGGCGCGGGAACTGTTCCCCAACGCCCGGCTGATCGAGGGCTACGGCCTGACCGAGACGTGCAGCGGCCTCACCTACCTCGACCACGCCCACATGGAGTCCAAGCAGGGCTCCGTCGGCATCCCGGTGCCGTGGGTCCAGGTCCGGGTCGTGGACGCCGACGACAACGACGTACCGGCGGGGGAGAACGGCGAGGTCGTCGCCCGCGGCCCGAAGGTCAGCCCCGGCTACCTCGACGACCCGGAGGCCACCGCGCACGCGTTCCGGGGCGGCTGGTTCCACACCGGCGACGTCGGCTGCTTCGACGCCGACGGCTACCTGTACATCCGCGACCGCCTCAAGGACATGATCCGCAGCGGCGGCGAGAACATGGCGAGCGCCGAGATCGAGAACGTCCTCGCCGACCATCCGCTCGTCCTCGCCGTCTCTGTGATCGGCGCGCCGCACCCGAAGTGGCAGGAGGTCCCGGTCGCGTTCGTCATCGGCCGGCCCGGCCTGACCGCGGAGTCGCTCATCGAACACGCCCGGCAGCGCCTGGGCAAGTTCAAGGTCCCGAAGGAGCTCTACCTCGTCGACGAGTTTCCGACCAACCCGTCCGGCAAGGTCCTCAAACGCACCCTCCGCGACCAACGCCCCACGCTACGCCCCGACTGGACCTACGAGCCGCCGCCACCGGACTGACCGATCAGCTCACTGGGGGTCTGAGACCAACGACAAGGGCGACGTTCGCGGACGACCCGTCCCGCAGTACGGTCCTCGCCGTCCGCATGCGTCACGACATCGCCGCCGGCCGGCGGAGCAGCTCGGGCGAGCCCTGTGCCGGTCACGGCCGCCGCGCCGCCCGGGTGCGTTTGATGCGCAGCCAGGCCGTGAGCACCGACAGCGCCAGCAGGATGGCGGCGCCGGCCCAGCCGAACCTGGCGGCTTCGGGCCCCTGGGGGCGGCCTGCCTGCTCGACCGGGTCCCACGGGTTCTCCGGGTCGTAGCGGATGTCGACGCGCTCGCCCTTGCGCAGGTCCTTGGAGCAGGTGTCGCACGGCACCTCGGGGCGTTCGCCGTGCTCGGTGACGAAGGTGACCTCCGCACTGTTGCCGTTCCTGCCGGACGTGCCCTGCTCCACGATCACCGCCTCGGTGGTGATCCCGATCCGGTCGAGCCGCTCACCCTTGTCGGCGAAGTACCAGCCGAAGAGGCCGCAGCCGCCGGCGAGGACCAGCAGGACGACCGGAGTCGCCCACGACACCCTTTTCATGGGCCCCACCATAAGCTCGACGCCGGCGCACGGCGATCGTCGAGAGCGCGGCGTTCCATAGCCCGGCCGCTCCGGAGCACGTCGCCACCCAGCATGATCGCTCCACTAGCCTGTGGTGGTGTCGGGAACCGAGCTGGACGAGTTGATCGTGGCCGACGGTGCGGCGCTGCGCGCGTGGCTGCTGGACAACCACGCCGCGTCGCCTGGCGTGTGGCTTGCGCTGACCAGGAAGGACGGCTCCGTCACCACGCTGACCTGGCAGCACGCGGTCGACGAGGCGCTGTGCTTCGGCTGGATCGATGGGCAGGCCCGCAAGCGCGACGAAGGCAGTTCCTGGCGGCGGTTCACCCCGCGCCGGCCCCGCAGCGTCTGGTCCCGACGCAATGTCGCCAACGTGGCCCGGCTGGAGGCAGCCGGCCTGATGCTGCCCGCCGGTCGCGCCGCGGTGGACGCCGCGAAGGCCGACGGGCGGTGGACGGCCGCCTATGCGCCGTCGTCGGAAGCGGAGGTGCCGGATGACCTGCGCGCCGCGATCGCCGCCGACCCGGCGGCGCAGGCGATGTTCGACGTGCTCACCAAGACCAACCGCTTCGCCCTCATCAACCGGGTCAACAGCGTCAAGCGGGCCGAGACGCGCACCCGGAAGATAGCCGAATTCGTGGCGATGCTCGCCCGGCACGAGACGATCCAGCCGCAGCGAGCCAGACCGGCGGACCCGCCGACCTCGTGACCCACCCCTTCCGGCATCCTCAACGTGCCGGCGAACGACCTGGCCGGCGCGGTCGCCGACGCGGAGATCGGTCAGAGGACGCGCTGCGGCAATCCGAGCTGCTCACGCTCGACGGTTGGTGGACCGAGCGGAACTGTGCGCCGGTGCATGGAGCCTGCGAAAGCCTCGACACGTGTCCGCATCGCGCAGGCCGGCGCGAACCGTGGACGCGAGCGGAGATGGCCGCCTACCTCGAGCGCCTACCCGACGACGTCATCATCGTCCGGCTGTGTTGCGACGTCTGAACAGCCCTCTGGACGCCTGACCCAGGCCCGCGGCCCGGTCGTGGCCAACCGCTTCAGAGAGCGCTCCCAGGTGCGTGTACTCGGCGGGTGTCGCAGGTCAGTGGTGCGTTGCAGCGCCCTGGCCTGCGCTGGGGACGGCAGTGCTCAGAGGTCGTTCGTTCATCGTGAGGCATTGACACCTCTCCAAGGAGCGGTCAAAGTGACGTCTGCGAGAGCGCTCTCTCACACCCCTGACACACCGCCGACACCTCAGCGTCACGAAGGAGTCCCTATGGAATGGTCGGAACCCCGCCCCGGCCATAGCCGTTCATCCGGATCATCGACGAGCCGGCGCACCCTGCGCATGGCCGCCATCGTGACCGCGGTAGCGGCCATGCTGGTGACCTACATCGTCGTGGTCACGACCCGCGCCAACGCGGCCGAGACCCTGCTGTCGCAGGGCCGGCCGACGACCGCCTCGTCGACGGAGAACGCCGGTACCCCCGCCAGCAGCGCGACCGATGGCAACACAGGCACCCGCTGGTCGAGCGCCTTCAGCGTCCCGCAGTGGATCCAGGTCGATCTCGGCTCCGCCCAGTCGATCACCCGGGTCGCACTGAACTGGGAGGGCGCGTACGCGACCGCCTACCAGATCCAGACCTCCGCCGACGGCAACACGTGGACGAACATCTATTCCACCACGACCAGCACCGGCGGTCAGCAGAGCCTCCCGGTCACCGGCACCGGCCGCTACGTGCGCGTCAACGCGACCGCGAAGGCGACCCAGTGGGGCGTCTCGCTGTGGGAGTTCCAGGTCTTCGGCGGCACCCCCGACACCCCCGGCGGCTGCGGTACCACCAACGCGGCGCAGGGCAAGACGGCCACCGCGTCGTCGACGGAGAACGCCGGGACCCCGGCCTCGGCCGCGTTCGACGGCAACACCGGCACCCGCTGGTCCAGCGCGGCCGCTGACCCGCAGTGGCTCCAGGTTGACCTGGGCTCGGCCGTGTCCGTCTGTGGCGTCTCGCTGAACTGGGAGGCCGCGTACGCGACCGCCTACCAGATCCAGGTGTCCACCAACGGCACGAGCTGGACGAACATCTACAGCACCACCGCCGGCACCGGTGGCGTGCAGACCCCGGCCGTCACCACGACGACCGGTCGCTACGTGCGCGTGAACGGCACCGCCCGGGCCACCGGGTATGGCTATTCGCTCTGGGAGTTCCAGGTGTTCACCGGCTCCGGCCCGACGACCTCGGCCTCGCCGTCGCCCAGCACGTCGTCCAGCACGCCGACGCTGCCGACCTCCGACACGCCCGACTTCGGTCCGAACGTGCGGATCTTCGACCAGTCCACCCCGGTGGCGACCATCCAGTCCGCGGTCGACCAGGCGTTCAACGCGCAGCTGCGCAGCCCCACCGCGCAGTTCGGCACCCAGCGCCACGTGTTCCTGTTCAAGCCCGGCACGTACGGGCGGGTCTGGGCCAACGTCGGCTTCTACACCACGGTCGCCGGTCTCGGCCTCAACCCCGACGACGTGACGATCAACGGTGCGGTCAACGTCGACTCCGGCTGGAACTACGGCGACGAGTCCAACGCGACGCAGAACTTCTGGCGCAGCATGGAGAACCTGTCGATCGTGCCGGAGGGCGGCATCAACCGGTGGGCCGTCTCCCAGGCCGCCCCGATGCGCCGCGTGCACATCAAGGGCAACCTGACCCTGGCCCCGTCCAACCAGGACAACGGGCAGGGCTACTCCAGCGGCGGCTACCTGGCCGACTCCGTCGTCGACGGCTACGTGACCTCCGGCTCGCAGCAGCAGTGGTACACCCGCGACAGCCGGATCCAGCGCTGGGACGGCGGCGTCTGGAACATGGTCTACTCCGGCGTGCAGGGCGCCCCGCCCAACGCGTTCCCGAACCCGCCGCACACCACCCTCGCGACCACCCCGGTCACCCGGGAGAAGCCGTACCTGTACGTCGACAGCGCCGGCCTGTACCGCGTCTTCGTGCCGTCCATCCGGCGCAACTCCGCGGGTGCCACCTGGCCGAACACCCCCGGCACCTCGATCCCGATGCGGCAGTTCTACGTCGCCAAGCCCGGTGACAGCGCCGCCCGGATCAACTCCGCCCTCGCCCAGGGCCTGAACCTGTTCTTCACCCCGGGCACCTACTCCCTCGACCAGACGATCCGGGTCACGCGGGCCGACACGGTGGTCACCGGCATCGGCTACCCGACCCTGATCCCGGTCAACGGCGTCGAGGCGCTGAACATCGCCGACGTCAACGGGGTCAAGGTCAGCGGCCTGACCTTCGACGCCGGCACGACCAACAGCCCCACGCTGATGACCGTCGGCACGGCCGGTGCGCACACCGACCACGCGGCGAACCCGATCAGCATCCAGGACGTGTTCTTCCGCATCGGCAGCAGCGTCCAGGGCAAGGCCACCACCACCCTCGCCGTGCACAGCGATGACACGATCATCGACCACATCTGGGCCTGGCGGGCCGACCACGGCGGCGCACCCACCGGCTGGACGGTGAACACCGGCGACACCGGCCTCCTCGTGAACGGCGACGACGTCCTCGCCACCGGCCTGTTCGTCGAGCACTACCAGAAGTACGAAGTGATCTGGAACGGCAACCGCGGCAAGACGATCTTCTTCCAGAACGAGAAGCCGTACGACGTGCCCAACCAGGCAGCGTGGATCGGCCCCCGAGGCAACGGTTACGCCGCCTACAAGGTCGCCGACACCGTCACCGACCACGAACTGTGGGGCGGCGGCGTGTACTGCTACTTCAACGTCAACCCCGCGGTCCGCGTGGACCGAGGCTTCGAGGTGCCCAACCGGACCGGCGTCCGGCTGCACAGCGTCATCACCGTCTCCCTCGGCGACGTCGGCACCATCGCCAACGTCGTCAACGACACCGGCGGCGCCGTCCCCAACCCGGCCGGCAACACCACCCCGCGCCAGGTCGTGAACTACCCCTAACCCTCCAACCCCAACGCAACACTGACGTGAACCAGGCGGCCACCGGTGCACCCCGCACCGGTGGCCGTCCGGCCGCGCCCCGGCGTTCGCGGCATCCGGCGACGCCCGCTGGCACCGACGACGACGGTGAACCGGCTGCCTCCGGTACACGTGAAATTCGGGCGTGGCCGGTCACCTCCCGTGCCACCCTTGCCCGACGTCAACGCTGCGAAGGAGAGCCTGTTGACAGCCCGAGACCGCGTCCAGGATCTCAACCAGCTGTTCGCGGGCGTGCGGCGATCCCACCGGGTTGTGCCGCGACCGAGCGAAGCCGAGTCGACCGCGCGGCCACCCTCCCCTGTCAACCAAGGTTGACAGGGGGTTGTGTGTCAAGTTAGGTTGACAGGCATGTCGACCCTGGCTGGCGCATCGGTTCTTGACGTGGTCGTTGTCGGCGCGGGGCCGACGGGGCTGCTGCTCGCCGGCGACCTCGCCGGTGCGGGCGTCCGTGCGGTCGTTCTCGACCGCATCGCCGAGCCGGTCCAGATCCCGAAAGGGAACGGCGTTGTCGGTCGGGGCGCGCTGGAGTTGCGGCGGCGCAGGCTCCTTCGGGGCACCGGGCTGCGGGTGGTGCGGCCACCGCGGTTTCGCTTCGGGCCGTTCACCCTCGAACTGGGCCTGCTGCGCGGTCCGCTGCACGTGCTCCCGGTGCCGCAGCACCGGCTGGAGAGCCTGCTGGCGGAGCGCGCCGTGCGCCTCGGTGCCACAGTGCTGCGTGGGCGCGAGGTCACCGGGTTCGAGCAGGACGGCGACGGGGTGACCGTCCAGGCCACCGCCGAAGGCTCGTCCGTCGAGCTGCGCGCCCGGTACCTCGTAGGCTGCGACGGCGCGCACAGCTTTGTGCGCAAGAGCCTCGGCATCGGCTTCCCCGGCAGCACGAGCACCAACATCTCCCGGCTGGCCCGGGTCACCATCCCGGCGGGAGCCGCGGCCAGGGTCGGCGATCACATCCAACTGCGCGGCATCGGCCGGCTCGTGCCATTCCAGCCCAACCGGACCGGACACGGGTCGATCACCATTGCCCCCGCCGATGTGCTCGACCGCTCTGCCCCGGATGACGTGTACATCGTCAGCACGCACGAACCGCGCGGTGACAGCGAGCCGAGCAATGAGCTGAGCGACGACGAGCTGCGGGCGAGCCTTCGCCGCGTCCTGGGTGCCGATCTGCCGTACACGACGGCCTCTGCCGCGAGGAGCGTCGTCGCGAACAGCCGGCACGCGGAACGGTACCGCGACGGCAGAGTCTTCCTCGCCGGCGACGCCGCGCACATCTTCAGCGCCGGCGGCTCGGCCATCAACGCCGGCCTGCTCGACGCGGTCGCCCTCGGCAAGACCCTCGCCGCGGTGCTGCGCGGCGCGGCGCCGCAGACCCTGCTCGATGCCTACCAGTCGGAGCGGCACCCCGCCGCGCAGCGCACCCTCGCGCTCACGCGCCTGCAGGTCGCGCTCGAAGCCGGCGACGAGACCGGCGAGGCGCTCCGCGACGTGCTCGGCGGGCTGGTGCAGGACCGCGCCACCGCGCGCCGGATCGCGACGCTCATCGAAGGCTGAGCGGCGCCGCGCGGACGGTGGGGCGGGGCAACCGGGAGCGGGTGGTGCGGGTCTATCTCACCGATGGTCATGTACGTTGCGGGCCGGAGGATGGATGCGCGGGATGGCTCGTGGCGGGTGGCTGTCGCTGGCGCCGTGGCGGCGGGCGCCGTTGTTGCTGCTGCGGCGGCCCAGTGTGGCCGTCGCGATCGCGGTCGCGACGGCGGTGGCGGTCCTGCCGGCGGCGGCCGGTCCGTTGTTCCTGTCGTCGGCCGGCAGCGCGACGCTGCGGGCGAGGACCGCCGCGGTGTGCCCGGCGGCCCTGGGATCGCAGGTGATCGCGCCGGAGCGGCCCGTCGACCCCGCCGTGCTGGCGGCGGCGGTGACGCAGGAGGCGCAGGCCGCGGCGGACGGGCTCGGCGACCCCGCCGTGACCCTGGTCAGCGCGCAGGTGGCGGTCGGTGACAACAGGGTCAACATCGCCGGGCGCAGCGGCTTCGAAGGGCACGTCCAGCGGATCGCCGGTGGTCCCGGCCACGGACTGTGGCTGCCTGACCGGTTCGCGGCCGAGCACGGGCTGCGGCCCGGTGACACCCTCACGATCTCCCCGAACGTCGAGGCGTGGACCGCCGACGGCCGGCGGCAGGTCTGGCAGCCGACGGCGGTGCCGGTCGTGGCGATCTACCGGGACCTGCGCGACCGGTCCGGCGACGACCCGTTCTGGTGCGGCATCGCGACGCTGTACCGCGGCGACCCGGCCCAACAGGCGGGTGGCCTCGGCAGCGACGTGCCGGTGCTCGACCTGCTCCTCGCCGACCGGGCGACCATGCTGGCGGTCGCGAGCGGCGCGCACATCCAGACGGCCCAGCGCATCGAGCGGGCCCCGGCGACGATCGACCTGACCGCGCCCGAGGCGACCCGGCTCGCCGCCGGCATCACCGCGATGCACGACCGCCTGCGGACCACCGCGTACGACGGCCGGATCCTGTACCGCACCGCCCTGCCACCGCTGGCGGGCCGGGCGGCGCTGGTCGAGCGGGAGCTGCGCGGGACGGTGCTGCCGATCAGCGCCGGCGGCCTGCTGGTCGGCCTGTCGGTCGTGATGGCGGCCGGCGCGTTCTGGGTCCGCCGCCGCGAGCGGGAGCTCGTCGTCCTCGCCACGTTCGGCGCGACCGCGCGCTGGCTGGGGGTCAAGGCCGCCCTGGAGGCGTTGCCCGCCCTCGCCGCCGGCGCCGCGGGCGGCTGGGCCCTGGCCCGGCTCCTCGTCGCGCAGGTGGGGCCGAGCAGTGACGTGTCGGGCGCGGCGCTGGCGCAGTCGCTGATCGCCGCGGTGTCCGGGTTCCTCGTCGCGACGGCGGTGCTGGGCGTGACCGCGGGCGTCGCCTGCCGGCCCCTGACCGGCGCGCCCGCGCCCAGAGCCCGGGCCCGGCGCCGGCTGGCCGTGGCGCCGTGGGAGCTGCTGCTGCTCGCCGCCGCGGCCGGGTACTGGTCCACCGGCGGCGACCGGTCCATGGTGCGGCTCGGCAGCCAGTTCGGGACCATGGTGCAGGTCCCGGCGAAGCTGCTCGTCGTGCCGATGCTGGCGATCCTGTGCCTCTGCGTGCTCGGCGCGCGCCTGGCGACGGCGGCTGTCAGGCGCCGGACCCGCACGGCGACGCCGGTGCGGTCGGCGGTGCGGCTGCTGTACCGGCGGCGGCTGCGGCACTCCGCCGCGGCCGCGGTGACCCTCGCCCTCATCACCGCGGTGCCCGTCGCGGTGGCCGTCTACGGCGCGACGGCGACCGGGACCGTCAGCGCCACGCTCGCCGCGCAGGCCAGGCTCGGCGCCGGCAGCGACGTGGTGATCACCCTCGCCGAGCCGGGTGCGGTCCCCGCGGCCCTCGCCGGCCGGGCCACGCCGGTGCTGCGCCTGGACTACGTGCAGCTCGACGACCAGCAGGTGTCGCTGCTGGCGGTCGACCCGGCGACGTTCGCCCGCGACGCGTACTGGGACGACCGCCTCGACGACACCACCCTCGCCGAGGCGACCCGCGCCCTGCGCGCACCACCCGCGGGCGGTCTCGCCGCGGTCGCGTCCGCGCCGGTGCCGGACGGTGCGGCCACGATGACGTTCGGCGGCGACGCGCCGGTCGAGCTGGACGTCACGTCCCTGGCGGCGCTGCCCGCCCCGCGCGGCGGGTATCCGGTCCTGCTCGTCGACCGGGCGGCGCTCGGCGAGGAGGCGCTCGCCCGGGCCGTGCCGCAGCTGTGGGTGCGCGGCGACCCGGCCCCGATCCGCGCGGCCGTCGACGCGGCGGGCCTGCGGGTCGCGGTGTTCTCCGTCGCCGGCGACCGCCACGCGAGCACGTTCTACCAGCCGGTGACGTACACGTTCGCGTACCTGTCCGCGCTGTCGCTGCTCACCGCGACGGTGGCGATGGTGGGGTTCCTGCTGTACCTGGAGTCGCGGCTGCGCGTGCTGCGGCGCGGCTACGTGATGCTCCGGCTGATGGGGCTGCGCTCGGCGGTGCAGGGGTGGCTGCTGCTGGCGGAGTTCGCGGGCTCCCTCGTCGCCGGGTGCGCGGCCGGGCTCGGCCTGGCGGTCACCGCCGCCGTGACGGTCCGCGACCAGCTCAACGTCGACCCCGCCGCGGCGCCGGGCACCGTGCTGTCCTTCCCCTGGTCGGTGATGGCCGGCCTGCTCACGGCGGTCGGCTGCTTCGCCGTGCTGGTGGCGGCGGTGACCCACTGGCGGCTCACCCGCAGCCGGACCTCGGAGGTGCTGCGTGACATCGACTGAACAGGGCGCCGGCTGCGTCGGGGTGTCCCGCTCGTACCGCGTCGACGGCCATCTGGTGCCCGCCCTGGTGGACGTGGACGTCAGCGCCCCCGCCGGCATGATCACCGCGGTGATCGGCCCGTCGGGCTCGGGCAAGTCGACCCTGCTGCGCCTGCTGACCGGCATGGACAGCCCCGACGAGGGCACGGTCACGATCGCCGGGCAGGACCTCGGCGCGCTGCCGGCGGCCGGGCGTGCCCGGCTGCGCCGGGAGCGGCTGGGGCTGGTGCGCCAGGACCCCGGCGACAACCTCCTCGCCTACCTGACGGTCCGCCAGCATGTCCGGCTCGCCGCGCAGATCCGCGGCGTGCCCGAGGAGACCGGCGAGGCGCTGCTGGAGCCGCTCGGCATCGCGGGCAGGGCGGACCACCTGCCGCACCAGCTGTCCGGCGGCGAGCGGCAACGGGTCGCGATCGCGTTCGCCGCCGTCGGTCCGCCGTCGGTGCTGGTGGCGGACGAGCCGACCGGCCAACTCGACCACGGCAACGTCGACGCGGTCGTCACCGCCCTGCGGGTCATCGCCGACGCCGGCGTGGCGGTCATCGCGGCCACCCACGACCCCGCCGTCTGGCAGCGCGCCGACCGGGTGGTCCGGCTCCAGGCCGGCCGGGTCGTCCAGGAGATGCTGTGACGACGCCGGTGGTGACGACCCACGCGGTCACGCGCCGCTACCCGGGCGCGGGAAGGGTCACCGCGCTCGACGGGGTCTCGGTGGAGATCCACGCCGGCGAGCTGACCGTCGTGGCGGGCCCGTCCGGCTCGGGCAAGACCACCCTCATCAGCGTCCTGGCCGGGCACGAGCGGCCGGACACCGGGACGGTGCAGACGCGGCTCGGGAGCCGGTGGCACGAGACGAGCTTCGTGCCGCAGTCCCTGGCCCTCCTGCCGGAGCTGAGCATCCGGGAGAACGTGGAGCTGCCCGCGCTGCTGTCGGCGCACCCCGGCCACCCGACGGATGAGCTGCTGCGGACTCTCGACCTGGCCCATCTCGCGGACCGGCTGCCCGCGCAGGTGTCCGGCGGGGAGCAGCAGCGCGCGTCCCTGGCCCGGGCCCTGCGCCTGTCGCCCGCGCTGCTGCTCGCCGATGAGCCGACCGGCCATCAGGATCCCGCCCGGGTCCAGCTGCTCCTGGACGTGCTGCGCGCCCACGCCCACGCGGGCCACGCCGTCGTCGTCGCCAGCCACGACGAACAGGTGATCGCCGGTGCCGACCGGGTCCTGACCCTGCACGACGGCCGCCTCGCCGCCGACACCCGCGCCGCCGGGATCCCGCGGGGCTGACGGCGGCGCGGTCGCGCGGGGAGGGGCGCCGGGCCCGCTGGACAGCGCTGCCGGGCGGCGGCACGATCGGGGGATGGTCGAGCCGGATGTCTCGCAGGCGCTGCGGACCGGGCCGTTCGCCGTGGCGTTGGACGTGGCGGTCGAGGCGAGCGGGCTGACCCTGGAGCGGCTCGCCGTGTTGCTGGGGGAGCGTGGTGTCGGGCTGTCCCGGGCCACGCTGTCGTACTGGCGGTCCGGCCGGTCGCGGCCCGAACGCGCCGGGTCGCTCGCCGCGTTGCCGGTGCTCGAGGACATCCTCGCGGTCAGCGGGCGCGGAGCAGGGCCAGGGTGTGCACGAGGGAGAAGCGGCGGGTGCCGCCGCCGAGCTCGTCCCACGGCTTCTTCCACGGTATGCGGCGGGCCACGTCCCAGGCGGTGTCGCCGGGGCCGGCAATGGTCCGGGCCTGGTCGACCTCGGCCTGGTGGAAGGCCTTGAGCTCCTCGGCGCGGCCGGCGACGTCACGGTACGGGAACTGGTGGGCCGGGCAGGCGATCGCGGCGTCGAGGTCCCGGATGCGGTCCAAGGTCCGGAACAGGTCCCCGGCGGGGTCGTCGCCGGGGCGGTTCACGATGGCGAGCTGGGTCGGGCCCTCGGCCATCATCGTGTCGCCGGTGAAGACGAGTCCGCGTGTGTCGTAGTACACGGTGTGCCCGTACGTGTGGCCGGGGGCGTGCAGGGCGCGGATCGTCACGTCGCCGAAGCCGAGCTCGGTGTCGCCGGTGAGCGCGGTGTCCAGGCGCAGCGACTCGTGGTGCTCGGCGACCTTCACCGCGTCGGCGTACATGCCGTCGACGACGTCGTGCGGCGCGCCGGTCAGCTCCAGCGCGGTGCGCAGCTGCTCGAGGAAGCCGCCGCGGACGCGGTGCATCGCGGCGAAGTCGTCGGCGGCGCCCATCATCACCCGGGCGCCGGACACGGCGCGGACCTGGTCGGCGAACCCGACGTGGTCGGGGTGGTTGTGGGTGATGAGGACGGTGCAGATCGCCTCGACGGAGTGCCCGATCGCGATCAGGGACCGCCGGAACGACGCCCAGCAGGACGGGTGGTCGTAGCCGGCGTCGACGAGGACCAGCCCCGCCCGGGTCTCGATGAGGAACACGGTGACGGCCCGCAGCGCGCTGCCGTGCAGGGGCACCGGGACGGCCCACACACCGTCGATGACCTGGGCGGGAGCGGGGACCTCACGGGCGCGGTAGCTGGCGGCGTGCGCCTCGCTCACGGGTATGGACATCGCGGGGACCCTCCCTTACTGTTGGCAAGAACATACCGGATGGTCGGAATTTAGTTCAAGGAGTCCGATGACCGAGGACCGGACCGGTTTCCGGCTGTGGGCAGCAGCCGAACCGGACTTGTGCGCGATCGTGACCGCCGACGACCGGCGGATCTCCTACGGTGCGCTGTTCGCCGAGGTCAACCGGATCTCGCACGGCCTGCGCACCCGCGCGGGGCTGCGGGTCGGTGACACCGTCGCGGCGGTGATGACCAACAGCCCCGGCATGGTCGCGCTGTACCTCGCGGCGATGCAGTCCGGGCTGTACCTGGTGACCCTCAACTACCACCTGACCGAGCCCGAGGTCGCCTACATCCTCGCCGACAGCGGGGCCAAGGTCGTCGTCGGCTCCGAGCGGGTGAGGGACGTCGTCACCGCCGCGACGCCGCCCGGGACGCTGCTCTACATCGACGGGGCCGACGGCCTGGCCGAACTCACGGACGGGATGCCGGACACCAGCCCGCAGGACACCCCGGCCGGCTCGCTGATGATGTACACCTCCGGCACCACCGGCCGCTCCAAGGGGGTGAAGCGCCCGCTCAGCGGCATCGACGCGGACACCGGCGCGCGCACCTACGTGTGGCTGTTCAACGAGTTCGGGATGCAGCGCGCCGCGTTCGGCTCGTGGCTGGTGTCGGCGCCGCTCTACCACTCCGCCAACATCACCCCGGCGATGGGCGCGCTGCACGCCGGCGGCACCCTGGTCCTGATGGACGGCTGGACCCCGGAGGGGTTCCTGCGCCGGGTCCAGGAGCAGCGGGTCACCGGCACCAGCATGGTGCCGACGCACTTCTACCGGCTGCTGCAGCTGCCCCGCGAGGTGCGCGACGGCTACGACGTCTCCTCCCTCGCCTACGTGCTGCACGGCGCGGCGCCGTGCCCGCGGGAGGTGAAGCAGCGGATCCTCGACTGGTTCGGCCCGGTGGTGTACGAGTACTACGGCTCGACGGAGGTCGGCACCACCGTCGCCCGCCCGCATGAGTGGCTCGCCCACCCCGGCACCGTCGGCCGGCCCGCCTCGATCTCCACCCTGAAGATCCTCGACAGCCACGGCGCCGAGGTCCCCGTCGGGCAGACCGGCATCGTGTACATGCGCCAGGGCAACGACAAGGTCGAGTACCACAACGACCCGGGCAAGACCGACGGCGCCCGCCGCGACGGCCTCATGACGGTCTGGGACGTCGGGCACGTCGACGAGGACGGCTTCCTGTACATCACCGGCCGGGCCGCCGAGCTGATCCTGGTCGGCGGGGTCAACGTCTACCCAGCCGAGATCGAGGCGGCGCTGCTCACCCACGAGTGGGTCGCCGACGCCGCGGTCGTCGGCGCGCCGGACCTCGAGTTCGGCGAGGTGCCGAAGGCGCACATCGCTCTGCTGGAGGGCGCCCCCGACGGCGACACGGTCGTCGCGGCGCTGCGCACGCACCTGGAGGCCCGGCTGGCGAAGCCGAAGCGTCCCCGTGACTACGTCGTGCACGACGCCCTGCCCCGGGACCCCAACGGCAAGCTCTACAAGACACGGCTCAAAGAAGGCGAGGTCACCGCGCATGGACTTCGATGACAGCGACACCGACCTGGCGTTCCGCCGGGAGGCCGGCGCCTGGCTCGACGAGGCGCTGCGGGACGTGCCCGACCAGGAGGAGCTGACCCAGGAGCAGCGCGAGCACTGGTCCCGGGTCTGGCAGGACCGGCTGTGCGCCGGCAACTGGGCCGGGCTGTCGTGGCCGGCCGAGCACGGCGGCCGCGGCATGGACTCCCTCGCCCAGGCGATCTTCAACGAGGAGGCGGCCGTCCGCGGCGCCCCCTACCCGCTCAACGGCGTCGGCATGATGCTGGCCGGGCCGACGATCATCGCCCACGGCACCCGCGAGCAGCAGGCCCGGCACCTGCCCGGCATCCTGCGCGGCGACGAGTACTGGTGCCAGGGCTTCAGCGAGCCCGGCTCCGGGTCGGACCTGGCCAGCCTGCGCACCGCCGCGACGAAGGTGGACGGCGGCTGGCTCGTCAACGGGTCGAAGATCTGGACGTCCAACGCGCACAACGCCTCCAAGTGCCTGCTGCTCGCCCGTACCGACGCCGCCGCACCGAAACATCAGGGCATCAGCTACCTGCTGGCCCCGATGGACCGGTTCACGGTCCGCTCCCTGGTGATGATCAACGGGGACACCGAGTTCAACGAGATGTTCCTCGACGACGTGTTCGTGCCCGATGAGGACGTGCTCGGCGGGGTCGGCAACGGGTGGAAGGTCGCCCTCACCACCCTCGCGTTCGAGCGCGGCAGCATGGCCCTGAACCTGTGGGTGTGGGCTCGGCAGGCCGTCGACCGGGCCATCGACGTCGCCCTCGAGCGCGGCGTCGCGAACGACACCGCGTTCCTGGACACGGTCGGCCAGCTGCAGTGCGACGCCGAGGCGGTCCGGATCGGCTCGATGCGGATGCTCGGCGAGACCCAGGCCGGTGGTGTACCGGGGCCGGAGACCTCGGCGCTCAAGAGCCTGTGGGCCGGGGTGGTGCAGAACGCCAACCGGCTCGCGGTGCAGCTCGACGACGGCGGCGGGGTGCTGCTGGACGGCCCGGGCGCCGCCGCCCGGATGCGCCGCTACCTGCGCGCCCGCGCGCACACCATCGAGGGTGGCACCGAAGAAGTCCAGAAGTCGATCCTCGCGGAGCGGGTCCTGCACCTGCCCCGTTCACGCTGAGCGGAGCCCGGCATGCGCGCGACATTCACCCAGGAGCAACTGGAGATCGCCAAGACCGTCCGGTCCCTCGCGGAGGGGGAGGGGGTCACCGCCAGGGGCGCCCTCGAGCGCGGCTGGCAGGCCCCGGCGTGCGACGGCCCGCTGCTGCGCGACTTCGGCCTCCTCGGGGTGCCGGAGCAGGCCGGCGGCATCGGCTCGGACCTCGTCGACCTGCTCGTCGCCGTCGAGGTCCTCGGCGAGCACCTGGTGCCGAGCCGGTTCCCGGCGCACGCCGCCGCGGTGCAGCTGCTCAGCGGCGCCGGCGGCCCGCTGCCCGAGGACGTCCTCGCGGGGGAGCGGGTCCTCACGCCGGCGATGGACGGCGCGGGTCTCGTGCGGTACGCGGCCCAGGCCGACGGCCTCGCCGTGCTGTTGCCGGGCCGGGTCGGGATCGTCCCGGTCGAGGGGGTCGTCGCGCGGCAGTCCCTCGACCCGTCGGTGCCGCTGTCCGACGTCACCCTCACCGAACCGGTGAAGGTCACCCCGGCCGGCACCGGGCCGTGGCGGGCCACCCTGGTCGTCGCCGCCGAGCTGTGCGGGGTCGCGCAGGGCGCCATCGACCTCGCCGCCGAGCAGGCCCGCACCCGCGAGCAGTTCGGCCGGGTGATCGGCTCCTACCAGGGGGTCGCGTTCCAGCTCGCCGACGCCGCGACGGTCCGCAAGGCCGCCTGGGACCTCACCCTGTACGCCGCGTGGGCGGTCGACAACGGCCGGCCCGACGCGGAGATCCAGGTGCACGCCGCCAAGGCCGCGGCGGGCCGGGCCGCGGTCTTCGCCGCCGAACGCTGCATCCAGGTGCACGGCGGCATGGGCATCACCATGGAGGCCGACCCGCACCTGTTCCTGCGCCGCGGGCTCGTGCTCGACGCGGTGCTCGGCGCCGGGTCCTGGCACCGCCGTCGCGTCGGAACCCTGCGGGTGCGGGCCCGTCAGGCGCAGTCCTGACATAGGCGCTGGCCTGCGAACATCTTGCGAATGCCGGCGCGGTACCAGTAACATACCGGCTGGTCGGAATAAACGAGGAGAGATCGTGAAGTTCGGCATCATGAACCTGTTCCCGGTGAACGAAGGCACATCGGACCACCAGGTGCTGCGGGAGACGCTCGACGAGATCCAGCTGGCCGACGAGCTCGGCTTCGACTCGATCTGGCTGGCCGAGCATCACTTCTCCAAGTACGGCATCCTCGGCAGCCCGATCAACTTCGGCATGGCCGTCGCGGAGCGGACCAAGCGCATCACCATCGGCACCGCCGTCCTCGTCCTGCCGCTGCACCACCCGCTGCGCCTGGCCGAGGACATCGCCGCCCTCGACGTGCTCAGCGGTGGACGGGTGTCGATCGGTGTCGGCCGCGGCTACCAGCCGTCGGAGTTCGCCGGGTTCGGCGTGCCGCTGGAGGAGTCGAAGCAGCGCTACCAGGAGACCCTGGAGATCCTGCGGCTCGCCCTGTCGCAGGAGAACTTCTCCTACCACGGCGAGATCTTCCACTACGACAACGTCACCACCTACCCGCGGCCGTTCACCCCCGGCGGGCCGCCGATCCTGCAGGGCACCGTCTCCCCGGACAGCTTCCGCGAACGCGGCGCCGTCGGCGAGTCGATCATCACCTCGCCCAACTTCACGCCGCTGGGCATCATGCAGAAGAACTTCAGCCTGTACCAGCAGGCCATGCGCGACAATGGCTTCGACATCACCACCTACGACCTGCCGTTCATGCAGCAGGTCTGGTGCGGCGACGGCGAGGCCGGGCTGCGCCAGGCCGCGCAGGCCGCGATGCAGTACTACAAGTCGGTCGGCAAGGTCATCCCCGGCTCGGAGGAGGCGATCGAGAAGGAGCGCTCCTACTACGCGGCCGTCGCCAAGAACATCGAGCTGCTGACCCTGGAGCAGACGCTGACCCACGGCGGCAACTTCGGCTCGGCGCAGCAGGTCATCGACACCATCGAGATGCTGCGCGAGCAGCTCGGGATCAACCACTACATCGGCTGGCTGCGGATCCCGACGCTGGACCGCGCGGCCGCGCTGCGGTCCATGGAGGAGTTCGCCGGCAAGGTGATCCCGCACTTCCGCGCCCAGGCCCAGCGCCAGGCCCCGTCCCCGTCCCAGTCCCAGGACAAGGCCGCGGCGGTCGTCGGGTGAGGATCAGCTGCTTCCTCAGCGCCCAGTTCGACCCGTCGGCCTCCGCCGCCGACGGCATCGACGACGTGCTCGCCCAGGCGGCCGCGGCCGAGGCGGCCGGGTTCCACGCCGTCTACCTCGGCCACCACTACCTGGCCAAGTCCGCGTTCGTCCAGCCGGTCCCGCTCGCCGGCTACCTCGCCCGCGCCACCAGCCGGGTCCGGATCGGCTTCGGCGTCCTGCTCGCCCCGCTGCTCAACCCGATCGCGCTCGCCGAGGACCTCGCGTCGCTGGACGTGCTGTCCCGCGGCCGGCTGACCGTCGGCCTCGGCGCCGGCTACCGCAAGCGCGAGACCGCCGCCTTCGGTGTCGCGTGGGACGACCGGCTGCGCCGGCTCAGCGACTACGTCCCGCTGCTGCGGGCCCTGTGGAGCGGCGCCACCGTCGACGCGCACGGCAGCTGGGGCGAGGTCCCCGGCGTCTCGCTGGCGCTGCGGCCCGTGCAGCCCGGCGGCCCGCCGCTGTGGATCGGCGCGTTCGCCGAGGCCGCCGTGCGCCGCGCCGCCCGCCTCGACGCCCCGTGGCTGATCGGCCCGAAGGGCGACGACACGGAGCTCGCCCGGCTGCTCGGCGTCTACCGCGACGTCCTTGCCGAGCACGGCCACGGCCTGGACCGGGAGTACCCGATGAGCCGCGAGGCGTGCGTCGGCGACACCTACGCGACGGCCGTCGCCGCCGTCCGGCCGCACCTGCAGCGCCAGTACGCCGGCTACAAGTCGTGGGACGACGCCCAGGCCATCGACGTCGACCGGTACCTCGCCGAGGACTGCCTGGTCGGGTCCGCGGACGAGATCGTGGCGAAGCTGCGCCGCTGGGAGACCGAGCTCGGCATCACCGAGGTGTCGCTGCGGCACCAGTTCGTCGGCGCAGGCCAGGACGAGGCCATGGAGCAGCTCGCCCGCTTCGGCGCCGAGATCATCCCGCGGGTCACCACCCCGGCGGAGGTGACGACGTGAGCAACCTTGCCCGCATCCTGGAGCACCGCGCCGCCGACCGGCCGCGGGTGCCCGCACTGTACGGCGACGACGGCCGGTCCTGGACGTTCGAGGAGGTCGACCGGCTCGCCGGAGGCGTCGCCACGGCCCTGCGCGCCGAAGGGATCGGCGCGGGCGACCGCGTCGCCTGCTACCTCACCAACGGCCCCGAGATCGTGTTCTTCCTGTTCGGCGCCTGGAAGATCGGCGCCGTCCCGGTCACCGTCAGCAGCCTGTACAACGCCGCCGAGCTCGCCGAGTCCCTCACGAAGA
This sequence comes from Dactylosporangium sp. NPDC050588, assembly GCF_040654975.1. Taxonomy (NCBI): domain Bacteria; kingdom Bacillati; phylum Actinomycetota; class Actinomycetes; order Micromonosporales; family Micromonosporaceae; genus Dactylosporangium; species Dactylosporangium sp. NPDC050588. The sequence continues at coordinate 68,918 of NZ_JBFAJA010000048.1, forward strand.
CCGCGCCGCGGCTGCTGGTCGTGGACGACCGGCGTCCGGACGTCATCGCGGGGCTGCTCGCCGGCGGCCCGGGCATCGAGGTCCGGTCCGCCGGCGGGACGGTCGCCGGGGTGCCCGACCTGGACTGGCGGCAGCCGGTCACCGTGCCCGCCGTGGACGTCGCCGGCGACGCCGAGGCCTGCATCCTGTCCACCGGCGGCACCACCGGCCGGCCGAAGTCGGTCAGCGTCACCCACGGCGGCACCCGCGCCTCCCTCGAACGCCTCGCCCGGGTCTCCACCGGCAGCGACGCCGAAGGCACCGCCGCCACCGACGCCAAGGCCAACCTCATCGCCCTGCCGCTGTTCCACAGCGGGGGCCAGCACTCGCTGCTCTTCGCGTTCTTCGTCGGCCGGCCCGCGGTCGTCTGGGAGCGGTTCGGCGTCGACCGGCTCGCCGAGCTGATGGACCGGTTCGCGTTCGACAACTTCTTCTTCCTGCCCACCATGGTCTTCGACATCGTGCACTCCGACCGGGACCTGCCCTTCGCAGGGGTGAAGTCCGTCCTGGTCGCCGGTCAGGCGATCTCGTGGCCGGTCCGGCGCGCCTTCGAGGAGCGCTACCACGTGCCGATCCTGGTCAACTACGGCTCGACCGAGGCCGGCCACATCGCCGGCTGGAACGGCCGGGACATGAAGGCCGGCCGGTGGAAGCCCGGCTCCGCCGGCCGGGTCTACCCCGGCGTGGAGCTGGAGATCCGCGACGGCGACGGCACGGCCCTGCCGACCGGCGCCGAGGGCGAGGTCGTCGTGCGGTCCGAGCTGACCAAGGGCTACGTCGACGACGCCGAGGCGTCCCGCGAACTGGTCCAGGACGGCTGGGTGCACACCGGCGACATGGGGTACGTCGACGCGGACGGCGTGCTGTTCCTCGTCGGACGCAAGCGCGACATGATCAAGTGCGGTGGGTTCCAGGTGTGGCCCGAGGAGATCGAGGACGAGCTGCGGGAGCACCCGCTCGTGCGTGACGTGCGGGTGCTCGGCCGGCCCGACGACCGGCTCGGCGAGATCCCGGTGGCCCTCGTCGTGCGCGCCGCCGACGACACGGTCGCCGACGACGAGCTCGCCGACCGGATCGTCGCGTTCGCCCGGGACCGGCTCGCGCACTTCAAGACACCGCGGCGGATCGAGTTCGTGCCCGAACTGGAACGCAGCAGCACCGGCAAGATCAGCCGGGCCGCCGGAGAGGGACACCGATGAAGTTCGGGATCATGGCGTCGCACCAGTACCCGCACGGCGACGACCTCGGCAAGCACCTCAGCGACCTGTTCGGCACCGTCGAACTGGCCGCCGAGCTCGGCTACGACTCGGTCTGGACGATCAACCACTTCCAGTCCAACCTCAACACCCCGCAGCCGATCTCGATGACGGCGAGCCTCATCCCGCGCTCCGGGAACATGCTCATCGGCACCGGCATCCTGCTGCTGCCGATGTTCCACCCCGTGCACATCGCCGAGGAGTTCGCCACCCTCGACCACCTGTCCGGCGGCCGGGTGATCCTCGGCGTCGGCGCCGGCTACCGCGAGAACGAGTTCGCCGCGTTCGGCATCGACCCCGAGACCCGCTTCCGCCGCCTCGACGAGAGCCTGCGGCTCATCCGGGCGCTGTGGGGCGGCGAACCGGTCACCACCGACGGCGAGTTCTACCCGCAGAAGGACGCGACCATCGGCATCCGGCCGCTGACCCCGGGCGGGCCGCCGATCTGGATCGGCGCCGGCGGCAAGAAGGCGGTCCGGCGGGCCGCCCGGCTCGGCGACGCCTGGTACGCGCCCGGCAACTCACCGAGCCGCCGGTTCCTGCCCGAGCACCTCGCCGTCTACAACGACGCCCTCACCGAGTACGGCCGCGACACGTCCCGGATCTCCCGGCCCGTCGGCGTCGAGCTGTACTGCGCACCGACCACCGAACGGGCCGTCGAGGAGGCGCTGCCGCACGCCCGGGTCGAGTACTCCACCTACGCGGAATACCCGGCGCTGCGCTGGCAGCGCGACCGCTTCGACGAGCTGGTCCGCAACACCCTGCTGCTCGGCTCGCCCGAGTTCCTCATCGAACGCATCAGCGCGCTGCGCGACCTGGGCTTCGACCATCTCATCTTCCGGCCCGGCTGGCTCGGCATGCCCACCGAGCAGGTCCGTGCCTCCCTGCGCCTGTTCGCCTCCGAAGTGTTCCCCGCCTTCCGTCAGTAAGGAATCCGCCGTGAAGAAGACCGAAGCCGAGCTGCTGGAAAACCAGTGGGACGTCGAGAACATGGAGGTCGACCCGGAGGTCCTCGCCAAGTACGTCCGCTACGACGTCGACGAGGCGCGATCCGTCGCCACCATCACCTTCGACCGCCCGGACCGGCTCAACGCGATCCCGGTCGCCGCGTTCGAACGGGTCGGCGACCTGGTCCGGGAGGCCGAGGCCGACGACCGGGTCAAGGTGATCGTGTTCAAGGGCGAGGGTGAGCACTTCGGCACCGGCGCCGACGCGGCCGAGCTCGGCCACTACATCGGCTACAAGTCCGGCACCGACAAGGCCTCGCGGCGCCGCCCGGCGCAGCGGCAGCGGATCCTGCCGGACCGCAACGTGCTCAGCTCCGGCTTCACCCGGCCCATCATCGAGTCGCTGAAGGCCACCATCTGCCAGGTCCAGGGGTACTGCTACGGCGGCCACTTCCAGATCGCGCTGTCCGCCGACATCGTCATCGCCGCCCCCAACGCCCGCTTCACCCACCCGGCGTTCCGCTACCTCGGCCCGGCCCCGCAGGACATGTACCACTGGATCGAGAAGGTCGGCCTGACCACGATGAAGGACGTCATGCTCACCATGCGCGCCATCGGCGCCGAGGAGGGCGAGCGCAAGGGCCTCGTCACGAAGGTCGTGCCGCTGGAAGACCTGCAGCGCTGGACCGACGACTACGCCGACGCGATCGCCGTCATGCCCCTCGATTCGCTGATGATGGGCAAGTCGATGATGCAGGTCGTCATGGAGGCCCGCGGCAAGGGTCTCGGCGCGATGACCGGCTGGGTCGGGCACGGCTGGGCCACCAACGTCAGCTTCGACGACGGCGACTGGAACTTCCTCAAGGAGCGCCGCGAGAAGGGCATCCGGCAGGCCCTCGAAGACCGGGACCGGATGGTCGCGCCGTACTTCCGGCTCAGCGAATCCCGTTCGCAAGAGGAACCCGCGTGAAGTTCGGCATCCTGCTCGACCACCAGTACGAGCCCGGCGACGACCTGCACCGGCGGACCGGCGAGATCGTCGAGTACGTCCAGCACGTCCGCGACCTCGGCTACGACTCGGTCTTCGGCATCCACCACTACCTGTCGTCGCTGTCGACGCCGCAGCCGCTGCCGCTGCTGTCCCGGCTCATCGACCACTCCGGCACGATGGAGCTCGGCACCGGCATCCTCATCCTGCCGCTCGGGCACCCCGTGCACTGGGCCGAGGAGATCGCCACCATCGACCAGATGTCCGGCGGCCGGTTCGTCCTCGGCATCGGCTCCGGCTACCGCGACGACGAGTTCGCCTCGTTCGGCATCGAACGCCGCACCCGGGTGTCCCGGATGAACGAGGCGCTCGACGTGATGCGGCAGCTGTGGACCGGTTCGCCGGTGCACCACAAAGGACAGCACTTCTCGTTGGACGGCGTGCGGTGCAGCGTGCTGCCGGTGCAGCGGCCGCACCCGCCGGTGTGGGTCGGCGCCAACGGGCCGATCGGCATCGCCCGGATCGCGCGGCAAGGGCTGCCGTGGCTCGCGCCGTCCAACGTGCGGCGCAACTGGGCCGTCGGCAACCTGGCCGACTACCGCGCCGCCCGCCTCGAGGCGGGGTTCACCGAGGACGGCGCGGTCTTCCCCATCCACCGGGACCTGTGCGTCGCCGACTCGTTCGACGACGCCTACGCCATCGCCGGCGACGCCGTCCAGCGCTCCTACGGCGAATACGTGCAGTACGGCATGGACTACTTCGAGACCCAGTGGGAAGGCATCAAGCAGAAGGCCCTGTTCTTCGGCTCGCCCGACGACATCGCCGCGAAGGTCCGGGACTTCGCCGACGCCGGCTTCAACCACTTCGTGTTCCGGGCCCAGTGGCTCGGGCTGCCGATCGCCCGCTCGATCGAGATCGTCGAACGCTTCGCCCGCGAGGTCATGCCGAGGTTCCGCCCATGAAGATCGGTCACGTCATCGTCCCCGCCGACGCGCTCGACGCGCAGCTGGCGTTCTACACCGCGCTCGGGCTGACGACCCGGTTCCGCGACGGCGACCGGTACGCCGCGGTCACCGACGGCACGGTCACCATCGGGCTCGCCGACGCGTCGCAGCAGCCGGTGCCCGGCCGGACGGTGCTGAGCATCCAGGTCGACGACCTCGCCGCGCTGGGCTACTCCGGCGACGACGTGATGACCGGGCCGCACGAGCGGCGCGTGCTGGTCACGGACCCGGGCGGCAACCCGGTCGTGCTGTACGAGAAGCTGCCATGATCCGGTACGTGGCCCGCGCGGGCCTGCGTATCACCGACATCTGACCTCACGACAGGAGCCCGGGTGGATCTCACCAACACCGCCGCCATCGTCACCGGTGCCGCGTCCGGCCTCGGCGCGGCCACCGCCGCCGCGCTGACCGCGGCGGGCGCGACCGTGCACGGCTTCGACCTGGCCGACTTCGACGGCATCCAGGTCGACGTGACGGACCCTGACGCGGTCCGGGAGGCGGTCGCGGTCGCCGCGGGCGGCCCCGATCCGCTGCGGGTCGTCGTCAACTGCGCCGGGATCGCCCCCTCGGCCCGGATCCTCGGCCGCGGCGGGGTGCACGACCTCGCGATGTACGCCAAGGTGGTGCAGGTCAACCTGATCGGCACGTTCAACGTCATGGCCCTGGCGGCGGAGCGGATCGCGGCGACCGAGCCGGACGCGCACGGCCAGCGGGGTGTCATCGTGAACACGGCGTCGGTCGCCGCGTACGAGGGGCAGATCGGGCAGGCGGCGTACTCCTCCTCGAAGGGCGGCATCGTCGGTCTCACCCTGCCGGCCGCCCGTGACCTCGCCCAGCACGGCATCCGGGTCATGACGATCGCGCCGGGGATCATGCTCACCCCGATGCTGGAGACCGTGTCGGAGGAGTACCGGGCCGGTCTCGCCGCCGGTGTGCCCTTCCCGGCCCGGCTCGGCACCCCGGCCGAGTACGCGGCGCTGGCCCTGTCGATCGTCGCCAACGACTACCTCAACGGTGAGGTCATCCGCCTGGACGGCGCCCTGCGGATGGCGCCCCGCTGACTGGTCGCCGCGGCGCTGGGATCGCGCCGCGGCGACCTGGCCGGGTCGGGTGCGGTGCGACCGCCGCACCCTTCACGGCCGGCGATCGTGGTCCGGTCGGGTTGCGTGCCTGGCCGGACCACCGTCGTGTCCGCGGTGTCGACAGGCGCGGGCGGTCCGCGCTGCAACGGCTGGTGCCCAGGTAGGCCTGATCCGACCTGGCAGGTTTCGGAGCGTCCTGCGACCAGCGAGAACCCATTCCTAGCGTCCTAGGATGCCTTAGGCGACGTGGCTACCGCCACGCCAGTAAAAGACATGCCGCTACGCGGCAGACTTCCGTTTTTCCTTGCTCAGGGACCGCTGCTCGGCGCCGTCTGGGTGCCGGAGCGTTGCGTGAGCGGGGACTGGCAGGCGACGACCGCTTCGAGGTGCCAGCCGAGGGGCTCGTGGGAGCGGAACGTGAGCACGGCGACGGTGTGGGCCTTGGCGTCGAACGCGATGTCGATGCGGTCGGGCTGTTCGTACACCGTGTGGAGGCCGGCGAGGAGGGCCTTGGAGCGGACGGTGGCCCAGGCGGTCGCGAGCTGTTCGGGGGTGCGGGTTTCGCGGCTGGTGGGGGCGGCGGTCGCGTAGGCGGCGGCGACGTGGGTGCCGGATGCGCACTGGAGGCGGTTCGCGGGGTCGGGGCCGGTGTCGCCGGAGCCGCCGTCGATCGAGTTGATGTACAGGATGACGGCGGCCGCGGCGAGGCTCACTCCGAGCAGGCGCAGGAGGTTACGGCGCACTCACCCAGCGTAGGCGACGAGGGGGAGTTGTGCTTCGGCTCGCCATTTGGCGATGCCGGAGGCGGGGAGGGTGTCGATGGGGTCGTAGTACGGGTAGGTGCGGTCGAGGTCCATGGAGGAGTCCTCGATGCTGGTGCGGTAGTTCTTGGTCCAGTAGGTGATGCCGCGTTCGCGGTCGTAGTCGGTGACCATGTGGACCCAGCGTTTGCCGACGAAGGGGACGTCGCAGACGATGCGGGGGGTGGCGTAGCCGGGGAGGTAGCCCATGATGTCGTGCTGGAGTTGTTGTGCCTGCCAGACGGCGACGCGCCAGTGTTCGGCGTTGGGGATCATGTCGCACATGTAGAAGTAGTAGGGCAGGATGCCGGCTTCGCCTTGGAGGGCGAAGCAGAGGTCGAGCAGGTCGGCGGCGGTGGCGTTGACGCCGCGCATGAGGACGCCCTGGTTGCGGACGTCGCGGACGCCGACCTCGAGGGCGGTGTGGGCGGCGCGGGCGACGAGTGGGGTGAGGGATTGGGCGTGGTTGACGTGGGTGTGGATGGCGAGGTTGACGCCGCGGCGGGCGGCGGTGCGGGCGACGCGTTCGAGGCCTTCGACGACGGTGGGTTGCAGCCAGTGCTGGGGGAGGCCGGCGAGGGCTTTGGTGGCGAGGCGGATGTCGCGGATGGTGTCGATGTTGAGCAGTCGCATGAGGAAGGTTTCGAGCCGGGGCCAGGGGACGTTGGCGACGTCGCCGCCGGAGACGACGACGTCGCGGACGCCGGGTTGCCCCTTGAGGTAGTTGATCATCGCGTCGTAGCGGTCGACGGGTTTGAGGGTGAGTTTGAGTTTCGCGACCGTGGGGGTGTTGTTGCCGACGAGGTCCATGCGGGTGCAGTGGCCGCAGTACTGGGGGCAGGTGGACAGCAGTTCGGCGAGGACTTTGGTGGGGTAGCGGTGGGTGAGGCCTTCGGCGACCCACATGTCGTGTTCGTGGAGTGAGTCGCGGGTGGCGTGGGGGTGGGAGGGGAAGTCGGTGAGCCGGTCGGAGGCGACGGGGAGCATGTAGCGGCGGACGGGGTCTGCGCGCAGGGTTTTGTCGGTGATCTCGCCGGTGGGGACCATGGTGTTGATCATGTGGGGTGGGACGAGCATCGACATGGTGGCCTGGGTGGCCTGGTCGAGGGCGAGGTCGTCGTAGAAGTCGGCGGTGATGAGGTCGCCGTAGACGGTGCGGAGCTGGTTGATGTTCTTGACGCAGTGGGCCCGCTGCCATTGGGCGGATTCCCATTCGTCGCGGGTGACGTCTCGCCAGCCGGGGAGGCGTCGCCAGTCCGGCTCGACGAGCTCGTGGCGTTGATACGCGTACGGCTGCACGACACACCTCCAGAAATCCTGCGCTAGAACTGTCACAGTAGCGAAAATTCTCCGGCTCTTCGAGTCTGGGCGGGAGGATCTTCTGTCTGTCATCCGGCTGGTCGGAAAACGGGACCCGCGGACATGACGGTCGGTCACGTCGCGACCCGCTTACGGTGGCGGTCCGCAACCGAACCGCACCCGAGGTCCTTGATGATTAACCGTTGGTCCATCCGCGCGAAGATCACGGCGATGCTGGCGATCCCGATCGTCATGCTCGTCGCGATCTGGTTGTTCGCGGTGAGTTTCACCCTGCAGCCGGCACTCGACCTGCGGAACTCGAAGCTGGTCGGTGACAAGGTCACGGAGCCGGCCGAGGCGATGGTCGAGGAGCTGCAGGTCGAGCGGCAGCTGACGACGGTGTTCATCGCCGGCGGCCGTAAGAACGGCACGGCGCTGCGGGAGCAGCGGGCGAAGACGGACGTGGAGGTCGCGGAGTTCCGTGACCTGAGCTCCGACAAGGACTTCCTGGCGGTGGCGAGCGAGGAGGCGAAGGAGGCGATCGCGACGTCGGTGAAGGCCGTGGACGGTCTTGCGGCGTTGCGGCAGCTCGCGGACACCTCGGGGCAGTCGAGTCAGGTGCGGCAGGCGTACTCGCAGATCATCACCGGCACGTACGGCATCGCGGAGTCGGTGACGAACCACCAGGACTCCGAGGTGACGGAGGAGGCGACGGGTGTGTTCGTGCTCGGTCTGTCCCGTGACCTGTTCTCGCAGGAGGACGCGCTGGTCACGGAGGCGGCGGTGAGCGGCGCGTACACGGCGCAGGCGCACACGGAGCTGGTGGCGTTGATCGGTCAGAAGCGGCTGATCCTGCCGTACGGTGTGACGCTGCTGCCGGCGGCGACGCAGGAGCGGTTCGGTGCGATCTCCGGTGGTCAGGCGATGTCGAAGCTGACCCAGCTGGAGAACCAGCTGCTGGGGTCGGCGCCGGGGTCGGCGGAGTCGGCGGGGATCGACCTGCAGGTGTGGCGGTCGGCGTTCGACCCGGTGAACGTGGAGCTGAAGAACTTCCGGGCGCAGGTGCAGCGGCACAACGTGCAGGCGGCGCAGGACGCGGCCGACGCGATCTTCTGGCGGCTGGGTGTCGCCGGTGTGCTGGGTCTGCTGGCGGTGGTGTTGTCGTTGCTGTTGTCGGTGCGGATCGGCCGGTCCCTTGCCAGGCGTCTGGACGGGCTGCGGGTCGCGGCGCTGGAGCTGGCGGACGAGCGGCTGCCGTCGGTGGTGTCGCGGCTGCGGCGGGGTGTGCAGGTGGACGTGGCGGTGGAGGCGCCGCCGCTGCGGCTGGGCACGGACGAGATCGGTCAGGTGGGTGAGGCGTTCAACTCGGTGCAGCGCACGGCGGTCGCGTCGGCGGTCGAGGAGTCGTCGGTGCGTCAGGGGATGAATGAGGTGTTCCTGAACATCGCCCGTAGGTCGCAGACGTTGCTGCATCGGCAGTTGTCGCTGCTGGACGGGATGGAGCGGCGGACGTCGGAGCCGGATGACCTGGCGGACCTGTTCCGGGTCGATCATCTGGCGACGCGGATGCGGCGGCACGCGGAGGACCTGGTGATCCTGGCGGGTGCGGCGCCCGGCCGGGGTTGGCGGAACCCGGTGTCGGTGATCGACGTGGTGCGTGGCGCGGTGTCGGAGGTCGAGGATTACGCGCGGGTGCAGGTGCAGCAGATCGGTGAGGGTGCGGTCGTCGGCCGGGCGGTCGGTGACGTGATCCACCTGCTGGCTGAGCTGATCGAGAACGCGACGGCGTACTCGCCGCCGCACACGCGGGTGAACGTGACGGGTCAGCTGGTTCCGAACGGTTTCGTGATCGAGATCGAGGATCGTGGGCTGGGGATGTCGGTGGAGGCGATCGCGGAGGCGAACCGGCGTCTGGTGGAGCCGCCGGAGTTCGATCCGGCGAACAGTGCCCGGCTGGGGTTGTTCGTGGTGGCGCAGCTGGCGGTGCGGCACGGGGTGCGGGTGGTGCTGCGGTCCTCGCCGTTCGGTGGGGTGACGGCGGTGGCGTTGCTGCCGACGGACCTCGTGGTGGCGCAGCCGTCGAAGGTGCCGTCGCCGTTGCCGCCGGGTGCGCCGGCGGACCTGTCGAACACGCATGAGATGCAGGTGGTGGCGCGGGAGCCGTTCTCGTGGTTGCCGCACGAGGGTGCCGGTGAGGGTGGGGAGCACACGCAGGTGCTGCCGGCGTCGTCGATCGGGCAGCGGCCTGCCCTGTCGGTGGTGCAGTCGGCGGCGCGGGACGATGCGGCGGCGGCGGGTGGTGTACCGGATGGGCGGCGGTCCGGTCCGGGGCCGTTGCCGCGGCAGCGGCCGGCGGGCCGGGACGGTGGTGCGGGTGCTTCGGGTCCGCGGGCGGCGGCCGCGGGTGAGGCGTCCGACGGGCCGCGGCCGGTGGGTCCGCGGGGGTTGCCGAAGCGGGTGCGGCAGCAGAGCCTGGCGCCGCAGTTGCAGCAGGACTCGACGGCGGTGGCTGACGTCGAGGACGTGGAGGTGCCGGAGGCGGGCCGGTCGCCGGAGCAGTTGCGGCGGATGATGTCGTCGTTCCAGGCGGGGACGGCGCGGGGCCGGCATGCGAGTGCCGGTGACGGTGACAGCGATGACCAGAGCAGCACGGGCCGTGACGGGGTGGCGGGATGACGGCGGCGCAGGGAAGCAACATCGGCTTGAACTGGTTGCTTGACGACCTGGTGGATCGGGTGCCGTCGGTGCAGCGGTCGGTGGTGCTGTCGGTGGACGGGTTGATGATGGGCGCGTCGAAGGGGCTGTCGCAGGAGGATGCGGAGCATCTGTCGGCGGTCGCGGCGGGGTTCCAGAGTCTGGCGCGGGGTGCGGGGCGGCATTTCGGTGGTGGCCCGGTCCGGCAGACGATCATCGAGATGGAGTCGGCGTTCCTGTTCGTGACGGCGGCTGGTCGTGGTGCGTGTCTGGCGGTGCTCGCTGAGGCGGACGCGGACATCGGTCTGATCGCGTATGAGATGGCGATGCTGGTGCAGCGGGTGGGGCAGAACCTGTCGACGTCGGTGCGTCCGGCGGCCGGCGGATGACGACGCCGCCGGGCCGGCATGCGGCCGGTCAGCCGGACCGCGGTGATCCCGGTCGTGACCCGGGCCGTGACCCGGGTCGGGAGCTGAGCCGGGAGCTGGGTCTCGAGGTGGGCCGGGAGGTGCCGGGGCGGGCCGAGCAGCAGTGGGTCGAGCAGCAGTGGGCGGAGCAGCAGCGCGCCGACCAGTACCGGGCGACCTGGTCCGCGCAGGGTGCGCCGGACGGGCAGTTCGAGCACGGCGGCGGGTCGGGGGAGCACGCGTGGCCGGAGCAGCGGCGCGGTGACCTGTCGGCGGAGCCGTGGACGGATCACACGTGGGTGGACCGGGACGCGGGTCCGGTGGTCCGTCCGTACGCGATGACCGGTGGGCGGGTGACGCCGGTGTCGGGGTCGTTCGACGTGGTCGCGATGGTCGTGGCGAACCGGGCCGCGCTCGCCGACGTCGGGTACGGGCTGCAGCCGGAGCACCGGGCGATCCTCGCGTACGCGCGGGACCCCCTCGCGGTGGCGGAGCTGGCGTCGCACCTGGACCTGGCGTTGGGTGTGGTGCGGGTGCTGCTGGGTGACCTGCTGGGGCAGGGGCTGATCGAGATGTACCACCCTCCGGTGGCGGGCGAGCTGCCGAGCGAGAGCATCCTCAAGGCGGTGATCAATGGACTACGGGCGCTCTAGCCGGCCGGTTCCGACGGCGATCAAGATTCTGGTCGCGGGTGGGTTCGGGGCGGGGAAGACGACTCTCGTGGGTGCGGTGAGCGAGATCCGGCCGTTGCAGACGGAGGAGTCGCTGACGGCGGCCGGGGTCGGCACCGATGACCTGACCGGGGTGGAACGCAAGTCGACGACGACGGTCGCGATGGACTTCGGGCGGATCACGATCGGGCAGGACGTGGTGCTGTACCTGTTCGGGACGCCGGGTCAGGACCGATTCTGGTTCCTGTGGGACGAGCTGGCGTTGGGTGCGTTGGGTGCGGTGGTGCTCGCGGACACGCGCCGGTTGGCGGACTGCTTCCCGTCGATCGACTACTTCGAGCGGCGGGGGACGCCGTTCGTGGTGGCGGTGAACTGTTTCGACGACGCGTCGTCGTACACGGAGGCGGAGGTGCGGGAGGCGCTGGATCTGGACGGGCATGTGCCGTTGCTGTTGTGTGACGCGCGGGACCGGGAGTCGAGCAAGGCGGTCCTGATCGGTCTGGTGGAGCATGTCCTGACTCTGTCCACCGCCCGTTCACGGTAGTTCTTCCCGCACTGCGGCTGGTGCGCCGGAAAATCTTCGGCTAACTTGTGGCAGTGCGGGAAATGACTTCGCCTATCGGGTTGCACCGGGTCCTGGCGCCGGCCGGGGTGCTGCCGCAGGCCGCCGACCGTCTCGACCCGGACCCGGTCATCGGCGCCGACGAGGTCCGCATCCGCGTCGAACGCCTCAACCTCGACGCCGCCTCGTTTCACCAGCTGCGCTCCGAGCACGGCGGTGACGGCGGCAAGGTCCGCGCCGCGGTCCTGGACATCGTCCGCAGCCGCGGCAAGATGCACAACCCGGTCACCGGCTCCGGCGGCATGCTCATCGGCACCGTCGACGCCGCCGGCCCCGCGTCGCCGCTCGGGCTGCGACCGGGTGACCGGGTCGCGACGCTCGTGTCGCTGACCCTGACCCCGCTGCACATCGCCGACGACCTCACCCGGTGGGACGGCCTGTCGGAGCAGGTCCCCTGCGACGGCCACGCCATCCTGTTCGCCCGTTCCATCGCCGCCGTCCTGCCCGACGACCTGGACCCGCAGCTGTCCCTCGCCGTCCTCGACGTGTGCGGCGCCCCCGCCCTCGTCGCCCGCGTCGTCACCCAGGCCCTGCACGCCCGCACCGGATCCCCCGCTGCGTCCCCCGCTGCGTCCCCCGGCGCGCGGCCGTTGACGGTCGCGGTCCTCGGCGCCGCCGGCAAGAGCGGCTCCCTGTCCCTCGCCGCCGCCCACGACGCAGCCCGCACCTTCACCCACAACCTCACCGCCGCCCCGGCGAACACGACCCGGCACGCGGGCGGAGCCGACCCCACCGGCCTGCCCGACGCCACGAGCGCGGCGGGCACCACCGGCCCCGCGGACGCCATCGCCGTCCCCAGGAGCGCGGCGACCACCACACGCCTGCCTGCACCCGCGGGCACGACCGGCCCAGGGGACGCCGCCCCGGCCAACGCGGGCGTGGCCGCCCCCGAATCCCCCGCCGACCCGGTGGGCATCATCGGCACGACGGCCGTCGCCGCAACCCCCGGCGCTGTCGACGTCGTGGCGAGCGGAACCGGCGCACACTCCCCGGCGGAAGGCGGCGGCGGGTCGTACACCGGCGGCGGCGGACAACCGGCAGCGCTGGTGCGGACCGTCGGGGTGGTCCGGGACGCCGCGGAACGGGACCGGCTCGCCGGCACCGGACTCGCCGACGCCATCGTCATCGCCGACGCCCGCGACGCCGTCGGACTCGCCGCTGCCCTCGACGGCGCCTTCAACGGGACCAACGCCACCACGACCAACGCCGCCGGCGCCGGCGCAGCCAGCCGCACCCGTGCAGACAGCCGCGCAGACGCCACCGCAGCCGGGCTCGCCGCCGCCGGTGACGGCACCGCCGCGGCCGCCGGGACGGGCACCAGCGCAGACAGCCGCGCCGACGCCACCGCCGCGGCCGCCGCCGGGACGGGCGCCGGCGGTGGCGCTGCGGACGTCACCGTCGTGTGTGTCGACGTCCCCGGGTGTGAGCACGCCGCGGTCCTCGCCACCTCGGCCGGCGGCACCGTCGTGTTCTTCTCCATGGCGACGTCGTTCCCCGCGGCGGCGCTCGGCGCGGAAGGCCTCGCCGCGGACGTGACGATGCTCATCGGCAACGGTTACGTCCCGGGACATGCCGACTACGCACTGCGGCTGCTGCGATCCGACAGCGGTGTCCGGAACCTGTTCCAGGCGCGGTTGCGGGCCGAAGCGCCGCCCGGGTTGGCAGACTGAGCCGCATGCGAACCCTCTTCCGTGGCGGCCGCGTCCACACCCCCGCCGACCCGTCCGCGACCGCGTTGCTCGTCGACGGTGCCACGATCGCCTGGCTCGGCCCCGACGCGGACGCGCCGACCCGGGCGGCGGGTGGCGTGGACCGGGTCGTGGACCTCGACGGTGCGCTCGTCACCCCGGCGTTCGTCGACGCGCACGTGCACACCACCGCGACCGGGCTCACGCTGCGCGGCCTGAACCTCGCCGGGACCAGGTCCCGGCAGCAGGTCCTCGACGCGGTCGCCGCGCACGCCGCGACCCTCCCCGCCGACGCGATCGTGATCGGGCACGGGTGGGACGAGTCAGGGTGGGCGGACCAGACGACGCCGTCGGCGGCGGAGCTCGACCGGGCCGGCGGGGGCCGTGCCGTCTACCTGTCCAGGACGTGTGTGCACGCTGCCCTCGTCTCGTCGAAGCTGCTCACCGACGCCGTGAAGGTAACAGCGGGGTATGACAGTTCCGGGTGGCTGCGCCGCGACGCCCACCACCTCGTGCGGGAGGTCGCGTACGGGTCGGTGAGCCGGGCGCAGATCGTGGACGCGCAGCGGGCGGCGCTCACGCACGCGGCGTCGCTGGGGATCGCGTCGGTGCACGAGTGCGGCGGGCCCGGGACGTCCGGTGAGGACGACTTCGTCGCCGCGATGTCGCACGGGTTGTGGCTGCCGGAGGTGTACGGGCTGTGGGGTGAGCCGAACGCGGCGGCGAAGGCGAAGGAGCTGGGTGCGGTCGGCGCCGCCGGTGACCTGTACGCCGACGGTGCGCTCGGCGCCCGCACGGCGCATCTGAGCAGCGCGTACCTGGACGGGCGGGACGAGCACGGGCAGCGGGTGGACGAGCACGGGCACGGGTACCTGACGGCGGGGCAGGTGACGGAGCACGTCGTGGACTGTGTGCGGCACGGGATGCAGGGCGGGTTCCACGCGATCGGCGACCAGGCGATCGTGACGGTCCTGGACGGGTTCGCGGGTGCGGCGAAGCAGGTCGGGGTGGAGCGGATCCGGGCCGGCCGGCACCGGATCGAGCACGTGGAGCTGCTGGACAAGCAGGCGATCGCGCGGCTGGTGGACTTCGGGATCGTGGCGAGTGTCCAGCCGGCGTTCGACCGGTTGTGGGGTGGGGAACGCGGCATGTATGCGCAGCGGCTCGGGAAGGCGCGGTCGCTGGCGTCGAACCCGATCGGTGCGCTCGCCGGGGTGGGGGTGCTGCTGGCGTTCGGGTCGGACTCGCCGGTGACGGAGCTGGACCCGTGGGGGTCGTGCCGGGCGGCGATGCGGCACCACAACCCGGTGCAGCGGATCGGGGCGAAGGCGGCGTTCGCGGCGCACACCCGCGGCGGGTGGCGGGCTGTCGGCATCGACGACGAAGGGGTCCTGAACCCGGGCTGGTCGGCGACGTTCGCGGTGTGGGACACGGCCGACGACATCAGTGAGGTGCTGCACACCGACAGCAACCCGCAGGCGCGGGTGACGGTGCTGCGGGGCCGGCCGATCCACTCCCGGCAGGAGCCACGATGAGCAGGAAGGTGGGCGCGCAGCGATGAGCGGCGGGAAACTGAAGCTCGACCAGCGGACCGTGAAGACGGCGCGCCGGTTGGCGGCGGCCGCGGGCCGGCCGGTCGTGGACCTGGCGCGCAGCCACACGACCGTGTCCGTGGAACGGGCGACGCTCAGGTTGGCGGGGATCACCGGCGCGGACCCGGACGGGATCCCGTGGGTGAACCGGCTCGTCGACGTCGTCCGGGACCAGGTCGGGCTCGGCGGTGGGGTGACGGGGCCGGTGTTCCAGGCGCTGACCGACGACGGGCACCAGGACCTGACGCTGCTCGCGCAGAAGGCCGCCGCCGGCAGTGTCACGTTCCGCGCGGGGCCCGCCGGAACGGTGGCGAAACGGGCCGCGGTGAAAGCGGTGAAGGCCGGGCTGGCGCGGATCGACCGGCGGCGCGCGGAACGGGAACGGCTCATCCGGCGGCACGGGGACCCGAAGCAGCGGCCGTGGATCTACCTGATCGTCGCGACCGGCGACATCTACGAGGACATCCCGCAGGCGCAGGCGGCGGCGCGGGCCGGCGCGGACGTCATCGCCGTCATCCGGTCCACCGGGCAGTCGCTGCTGGACTACGTGCCGGAGGGCGCGACCCGGGAAGGGTTCGCCGGGACGTACGCGACGCAGGAGAACTTCAAGCTGATGCGGGCCGCGCTCGACGAGACGTCGAAGCAGGTCGGCAGGTACGTGCGGCTGACGAACTACGCGTCCGGGCTGTGCATGCCGGAGATCGCGGCGCTCGCCGGCCTGGAGCGGCTCGACATGATGCTGAACGACTCCATGTACGGGATCCTGTTCCGGGACATCAACCCGATCCGGACGTTCGTCGACCAGCGGTTCTCCCGGCAGATCCACGCCCGGGCCGGGATCGTCATCAACACCGGTGAGGACAACTACCTGACGACGGCGGACGCGGTCGACGCCGCGCACACGGTGACGGTGTCGCAGCTGCTGAACGAGTACTTCGCGCACGAGGCGGGGCTTGAGGACTGGCAGCTGGGGCTCGGGCACGCGTTCGAGATCAACCCGGAGGTGCCGGAGTCGTTCCGGTTGGAGCTCGCGCACGCGCTGCTGGCGCGGGAGCTGTTCCCGGACGCGCCGCTGAAGTGGATGCCGCCGACGAAACACATGACCGGGGACGTGTTCCGCGGGAACCTTTTGGACGGGTTCTTCAACCTCGCCGGTGCGCTCACCGGGCAGGGGATCCTTCTCGTCGGGATGATGACGGAGGCGGTGGTGACGCCGTGGCTGTCGGACCGGGACATCGCGTTGCAGAACGTGCGGTACGTGCTGAACGCCGCCGGGAACCTGCACGAGGACTTCACGCCGGGCGCGTTCATCCGTGGCCGTGCGCACACGGTCCTCGGTGAGGCGGTGACGTTGCTGCGGCAGATCGGGGACCAGGGGCTCCTGGACGCGATCGGTGCCGGCACGTTCGGGATCATGCGGCGGCCCGCCGACCGTGGGAAGGGTCTCGACGGGGTCGCGGCGCGGGAGGCCGGGTACTGGAACCCGGCGATCGACCTGCTGGACGGGGGTGTGTGATGAGTGCGGTGATCCGCCCGTACGGCGACACGACCGGCGACGGGATGGTGCAGGTCAGTTTCACGCTGCCGCTGATCGCGGACAAGCGCGGCGAGGGCGCGGCGTTGCAGCTGGCGGGGAAGATGGGGATCGACCCGGCGATGGTCGTGCACGCGAAGCAGATCGGTGACGGGCACACGTTCTTCGTCGTGTACGGGCGGGTCAACCACCTCGTCGAACCCGGGAAGGTCGTCGTCGCCGAACGGGACTATCCGCTGCTGTCGGCGAAGGAGGTCAACGCCGGGATCCGGGCGAAGCTGCGCCGGAAACTCGTCGTCGTCGGTGCGTGCATCGGCACGGACGCGCACACCGTCGGGATCGACGCCATCCTCAACGTGAAAGGGATCGCCGGTGAGAAGGGCCTCGAGTACTACCGGGAGTGCCGGGTGGTGAACCTCGGCGCGCAGGTCGCCGTGCCCGCGCTGGTCGAGCAGGCGCGGGCGGAGAAGGCCGACGCGGTCCTCGTCAGTCAGGTCGTCACGCAACGCGACGCGCACCTGCACAACACGCGGGAGATGTCGGCGGCGTTCCGTGAGGCGTTCCCGGCGGCGCGGCGGCCGCTGCTGGTCGTCGGTGGGCCCAGGTTCGACGAGCTGCAGACCGCGGACCTCGGCGTCGACCGGATCTTCGGGCGGGGCACGACCCCGCGGGAGGTCGCGTCGTATCTCGTCCACGCGGTCGGTGCCCGGTGACTGGCCCGGTGACTGGCGCGGCGGTCGGGGTGACGGTGCAGCACCGCCGGTATGTGCCGTACTCGCACGCGCACTACGCGGGGAACCTCGTCGACGGCGCGTACAGCCTCGCGTTGTTCGGTGACGTCGCCACCGAGCTGTGCATCCGCACCGACGGCGACGAAGGGTTGTTCGCCGGGTACAGCACGGTCGCGTTCCACGCGCCGGTCCGCGCCGGTGACGTCCTGGAGGTGACGGCGACGGTCGTCAGGGTCGGGACCCGGTCCCGGACCGTCGAGTTCACGTGTCACGTCGTCTGCCGCGGTACCCCGGAAGCCGGCGCGTCGGCAGCCGCCGTGCTCGACCCGCCGCTGCTCGCGGTGTCGGCGACCGGCACCGTGGTCGTCCCCGGCAGCTGAAGACGCCCGACATGACGCTCGTCGCGTGCCTGGACGTGGGGTCGACGGACACGAAACTCGCCGTCGTCGACGTCACCGACGGGACCCTGATACGGACCGGGACGCACCCGACGACCCGCGGTGACGTCCTGTCCGGCGTCGACGCGCTCCTCGCCGACGCCGGACCCGTGCAGGACGTGTACTGCTGCTCGTCGGCGGGTGGTGGGTTGCGGCTCGCCGTCATCGGCTACGAGCACCTCGTGTCCGCCGACGCCGCGCACCGGGTCGCGTTGTCCGCCGGGGCGCGGGTCGTGCACGTCGCCGCCGGGCCGCAGACCCCGGACGGGATCCGGCAGGTGCGGGCGGCGGCACCGGACGTGGTGCTGGTCGTCGGCGGCACCGACGGCGGCGACAGCGACGTGCTGCTGCACAACACGCGCCGGCTCGCCGCGGCCCGGTGGCGGGTGCCGGTCGTCGTCGCCGGGAACACCGACGTCCGCGACACCGCCGTCGACCTGCTCACGGCGCGAAAGGTGCCGGCGGTCGGCGCCGGGAACGTGCTGCCGCGCATCGGTGTCGTCGACCCGGTCCCGGCCCGCGCCGCGATCCGGGACGTGTTCCTGCGGCACGTCATCGGCGGCAAACACCTGTCCCGCGGCCCCCGGTTCGGGCGGCTGGTGCGGATGGCGACCCCGGACGCGGTCCTCACCGGGGTGTCGCTGCACGCCGACACCACCGGCGGGGACCTGCTCGTCGTCGACGTCGGCGGGGCGACGACGGACGTGTACTCCGCGCTCGTCCCCGACGGTGCCGGGACCGCGGTCGCCGGGACCCTGTGGCGGGCCAGGACCGTCGAAGGGGACCTGGGGGTGCGGTGGAACGTCGACGGGGTCCACGCCGCCGCCGCCCGGGAACACGTCGCCGTCGGTGACGGTCCGCTCGGCGTCGCCGCCGCCGCGACCGTGATCGCGGTGCGGCGGCACGCACGCAGCGGACGGGACCTGCGTGACGTCGTGTCGGTCGTCGCGTCCGGCGGCGTGTTCCGGCACGCGGCGCGGGCGGCGGCGGTCGCGGCGCTGCGGCCGGTGCTGACCGACCACGCCGGCGGGTGGGCGCTGCCACGGCACCCGACGGTGACCGTCGACGACCGGTACGTCCTCGCCGCCGCCGGGCTCCTCGCCGCCGACCACCCCGGCGCGGCGGCCGTGCTGCTCCGCGAGCACATACACAATGGGTGACGAAAAGCCGGACGGCGGTCCTTCATCCGCGGTGGGTGAACTTCGGCGGGCGCCGTCCGACACACCGCGACCGGTACACCCGACACGCCGACCGCGGTGAATTACATCGCGTGCGACGGTTGACAGTCCCCCCGGGACAGCGCGTAACGTCTTTGCGTCCTACTTCGGCGCGGGTGACCACGGTTCGCTACTCCCCAACGCCCACTGATCGGACGTCCCCGCCAACCGGCGGGACGCCACCTGATCCAGCGGGCGGGGGTCGGCGGGGGCCGCGGGCCGGGCATCCACCGGTGTCAGGGCAGGGGGGTCACGCGACCAGTAGACAACGACACGGCCCGGGCAGCCAGCCCGCGCCGCGCCGGAACGAAGGCCGCGCCGTATCCGACCTGCCCACCGGCCGGACAAAGGGCCTGGGAGCGCGGGGCGCGACTCCGGTCGCGCCCCGATTCAGCCCCTGCCGCGCAGCCCGGCACGACGCCCGTGAGGGCGCCGACAGCGCCCCGCACGGGGTGGGTCCGGGCCGGCGGTCACCGGCAACGGTCGCGAGGGTGTGGTGACGGCCGGTTCGGTTGCGGTCCGGACACAGTCCAGCCACATCCCAGCACATTCACAGCCGCCCGCGCCGCTGCGATGCCGTGTCCGGGGCCGGGTGGCCGCATAATTGGCGCCGCAGGCCGCGACGGCCCTGCACGCCCGCGCCGCGGCGGCGGGCGCGGGTGACGACGGCCAGGAGAGTTGGCGCAGGTGACGTTGGTCAGCACCAGCAGCGCAGCGGACGGTTCCGACGAGGCGCCCGCCGCGCGTGTCCCCGCCCGCCCGGGCCCCGCCCCCGCCGGCCGGACCCTGCCGTTGTGGGCCGCGGTCCTCCTCGCCGCGGTCGCCGGGCCTGTGATGCTCGTCGCGTTCCCGCCGTACGGGTGGTGGTGGGCGGCGCCGGTCGCGGTCGCGTTCGCCGCCGTGTCCGTCCACGGCCGGCGGCTGCGGGCCGGGTTCGGGCTCGGGACCCTCACCGGCGCGTTGTTCTTCACGCCGCTGCTGGAATGGACGAACCTGCACACCGGGATGGTCCCGTGGCTGCTGCTGTCGACGCTGCAGGCGCTGTTCATCGGGCTGCTCGGCGCGGCGACCGCATGGGTCAGCGGGCTGCGGGCCCGGCCGTGGGTGTGGGCGGGCGCGGTCGCGGCGCTGTGGACGGCGCAGGAAGCGTTGCGGGACCGGGCCCCGTTCGGCGGGTTCCCGTGGGGGCGGCTCGCGTTCTCGCAGGACACGTCGCCGCTGCTGCGGCTCGCCGCGGTCGGCGGGGCGCCGCTGGTCACGTTCGCGGTCGCGGTCACCGGAGCCCTCCTCGCCGTCCCGTTCGTCAAGACCATCAGTACATCTGGTGCCGCCGGTGAGGACACTGTCACCCGCGGGTGGTTCGAGTGGGTGAAACCAGCCGCCGGGCCGGTCGCCGCCGCGGTCGTCGTCGCCGGGGCGTTGCTCGTGCCGGTCCACCGGGCCACGGGTGCCGGCGTGTACGTGGCGGTGGTGCAGGGCAACGTGCCGCGGCTCGGCCTCGACTTCAACGAGCAACGCCGCGCCGTCCTCGACAACCACGTCCGGGCGACCGTCGAGCTCGGCCGGAAGGTGACCGAGGGTGGGGCGCGGCGACCCGACCTGGTCGTGTGGCCGGAGAACTCATCGGACATCGACCCGCTGCGCAACGCCGACGCCGCCGCCGCGATCGCGACCGCCGCGAGGGCCGTCGGGGTGCCGATCCTCGTCGGTGCCGTCCTCACCGACCCGGCCGTCGGGGTCGAGAACGCGGGGCTCGTATGGGAGCCCGACGTCGACGCTGCCGGGAACCCGCGGCAGGGTGGGGTGTCCGCCCGGTACACGAAACGGCACCCGGTGCCGTTCGCGGAGACGATGCCGCTGCGGGACATCGCCCGGATGGTGAGCAAAGAGGTCGACCGGGTCTCCGACATGACGCCCGGCCACACGCCAGGCGTCCTGCGGGTCGGGCCCGCCGTCGTCGGTGACGTCATCTGCTTCGAGGTCGCCTACGACGGGCTCGTCCGTGACACCGTCACCGGCGGCGCGCAGCTGCTCGCCGTGCAGACGAACAACGCGACGTTCGACGAGGCCGAGGCCCGGCAGCAGCTGGCCATGGTCCGGTTGCGGGCCGTGGAGCACGGCCGGGACGCGTTGATGGCGTCAACCGTCGGGATCTCCGCGTTCGCGGACCCGTCCGGCGGGACCAGCGACGAGACCCGGTTCAACGAGGGTGCCGTCATCCTGCGGGAGCTGCACCTCGGGTCGGGCAGGACCGTCGCGACCACGGTCGGCGCCGGACCCGAATATGTGATCGTGATGCTGGGTATCGGGGCGTTGGTGGCCGCCGCCGCCGTCCGCAGACGCACCCGTCAGCACCCGGCAGCACCGACCGAGGAGGACGCGTGAACGAATACCCTGGGGTCGGTAGGGTCCTCGTCATCATCCCCACCTACAACGAGGCCGACAACATCCGGCCGATCGTGGACCGGGTCCGGACCGCCAACCCCGCCGTCGACGTGCTGATCGCCGACGACAACAGCCCCGACGGGACCGGCCGGATCGCCGACGAGCTCGCCGCCGCCGACCCGGGCGTGCACGTGCTGCACCGGCCGGGGAAGCAGGGGCTCGGCGCCGCGTACCTGGCGGGGTTCGCGTGGGGCACCGACCACGGGTATGACGCCGTCGTGGAGATGGACGCCGACGGCTCCCACGCGCCGGAGGAGCTGCCGCGGCTGCTGGACGCGCTCCGGGACGCGGACGTCGTCCTCGGGTCCCGGTACGTGAAAGGCGGCAAGACGGTCGGGTGGCCGTGGCACCGGCACCTGATCTCCCGCAGCGGCAACCTGTACGTGCGGATGGCGTTGGGGATGGCGTTGCGGGACGCGACCGGCGGATACCGCGCCTACCGGGTTCCCGTCCTCGACAAGATCGACATCGGGTCGATCGCGTCGCAGGGGTACTGCTTCCAGGTCGACCTCGCGTGGCGGTCGCACCGCAACGGGTTCCGGGTCCAGGAGGTCCCGATCACGTTCGCGGAACGGCAGCGCGGGCACTCGAAGATGAGCTCCAACATCGTCCGGGAAGCGTTGTGGCGGGTCACCGTGTGGGGGGCGTCGCACCGGTGGCAGGCGCTGCGCCGCGGCGTCGCCGGCGGCGGACCCCGCGACGCCCGCGCCGACGCCCGGCAAGGCGGCTGAGGAGCGTTCATGCGGAAGCTGGGGTTCGCCGCCGCCGGAGCGTTGCTGCTGGTGATCGCCGAGATCGTCGTGTTCGTGCTGGTCGCGCACGCCATCGGCTGGTGGGTCGCGGTCCTCGCCGGCCTCGCCACCACGATCCTCGGTGGGGTGCTGCTGAAACGGGAAGGGGTCCGGGCGTGGCAGCGGCTGCGGACCGCGGTGAACGAGGGCCGGCCACCCGGCGGTGACGCCGGGACCGGCGTCGCCGGGCTCGCCGCGGCGCTGCTGCTGCTCGCCCCCGGGTTCATCACCGACACCGTCGGGCTGCTGCTGCTGATCCCGCCGGTCCGGACGTTCACCGGCCGGCGGATCCGGCAAGCGACCGAGTCGCGGATCTCCGCCGCCGCGGCCGGTGACCTGTTCGGGCCCAGGATCGTGAAAGCGACCCGCGCCGACAACGGCCCCGTCCCGACCCAGCCGGGTGGCGGGGAGGTGCTGCAGGGTGAGGTCATCGAAGGTGACGTGATCGACCCGCAGCACCGTCACCACACGCCGTGACCGCCGTCCGCGGTTGCCCCGGGCGGGTCCGGTGAAGGCGCGGCCGGTCACCGTCGGAGGGCTCGCGTCCGACATCGCCGCGCGGATCGTCCGTGCCGGCGCGACCCGGGTCGCGGTCGACGGCGCGCCCACCGCCGCGCCGGAGGTGCTCGCAGGGCGGATCGTCGACGCCGTCCACGGCGACGGCGGGCACGCCGTCCACGTCCCCGCCGGCGGGTTCCTGCGGCAGGCGTCGCTGCGCCTCGAACGGGGCAGGACGAACCCGGACGCGTACTACGAGGACTGGCTCGACCTGCGAGCCATCACCCGGGAAGTCCTCACCCCCGCCGCGCCCGGCGGGACCGGGCGGGTGCTGCCGTCGCTGTGGGACCCCGTCACGGACCGGGCGACCCGCGCCCCGTACCTGGACCTGCCGGCCGGGACGGTCGTCGTCGTGTCCGGCACGATGCTGCTCGGCGCCGGCCTCGACTTCGACGTCACCGTCCACCTGACGCAGACCGCGGCCGCGATCGCCCGCCGCACCCCACCGGAATTGCAGTGGACGCTGCCGGCGTTCCAGCGGTACAACGACGAAGCCATGCCACACGAATACGCTGACGTCGTCGTCCGCGCCGACGACCCCCGGCACCCCGCCGTCGTCCTGTGACCCCCGAGTTCCTGCCGGGGGTGCAGTTGTGTCAGGTGTTCGCCGAAACCGTCGGCGGTGCCGTCTACCACGACGACCAGGGCACGCTCACAGCGCTGCGGAACCGGGTGGCGTGGTATCCGGATGACGTGTGGCGGTACGTGCTCGCCGCGCAGTGGACCCACATCGCCCAGCCGGCCGTACGACGTGATCGACGCCGGACGGTACGCGGCCGCGCTCCACGACGCGATCAGCGACCCGGCGCTGCGGAAGCTGCCACCCGTCGGCGGGATCGACCAGTACGTCGACAACGCCGACCTGCTGTGCACGCCGGCGCTGCGCCGGGCTGTCGCCGCCGCCGTCCTCGGGTCCCGCTGAACGTCCGGGTCCTATCCGAGACGTGCTCAGTCGGGGCACGGGCCGGACGCGGACGGGCTACCGTCGGCTACGTGAAGACGTTCTGGCTCGACCGCGACCGGGACCGGTACCTCACCGCCGTCCGGGACCGGGCCGCCGACTTCGCCGACACCATCGGCGACATCGCCCCCGTCGGGTTCGCGTGCGCCGCCTGGGCCGTCGCCACCCCGCCGCTGCTGGACCCCGGGTACGTGCGATGGCACCGGCGGGTCCTGTCCGCGATGTGCGTGCGGAACCCGTTCGACGGAGGGCTCACCGCCCGGGTCGAGCTGGTGTCGCCGCTGCCGGCGCCGCTGACCGTGTCCCGGACGTGGTGGCGGGACCGCGGGTGGCGCGGCTGGCCGGAACTGTTCGGGCAGTTCGTGCAGCCGTCCGCGCAGGACCTGTCCCGGCACCCGCACCTACGCGGCACCCTGCTGCTGGAGACGCCGCTGCCGCTGGACGGGCTGCCGGTCCCGACGGAGAACCGGCACATCGACGCCGCCGCCGAACGGGCCGTCGCCGTCCTCGTCCGGCACCTCGACGACGTCGTCCGGCCCGTCGTCGAGCAACTCGACACCGACCGCGCGGCACGGTAAAAATCCCAGTTGTGTCGCGGCGGGCGAATTGGCATGGTCCAGGGATGCCCCGCCGCTTCGACACCCGGCAGCTCACCGGCGACGACTGGCAGCTGAAGCGGCAGCTGCGGCTCGCGGCGCTGCTGGACAGCCCGGACGCGTTCGCCAGCAGCCACCTGCGGGAAGCGGCCCGGTCCGAGGCCGAATGGCGGGACTGGCCACGGCACGGCAGCTACTTCGCGGCGTTCGACGGCCCCGACCCCGTCGGGATCGCGTGCGGGTGGATCACACCCGGCGCGCCGGACGTCACGCACCTGATCAGCATGTGGGTGTGCCCCGCCGCGCGGGGGCTCGGGGCCGCCGGGCGGCTCGTCGCCGCCGTCACCGGATGGGCGCGCGGGCAGGGCACCTGCCGGGTCGAGCTGGAGGTCGCCGGCGGGAACACCGCGGCGCTGCGCACGTATGCCCGGGCCGGGTTCACCGTCACCGGCCGGGACCCGTTCACCGCCGGCGGGGCCGTCCTGGAGCTCCCGCTCACGTAGGACTTCCGCTTCCCGCGTGTCGCTCTTGTACTGGTTCGTCCGGTTAACGAGGCACGCCGGCGGGCGTCACGGGCTGCCCTAAAGTCGTCCAGTCTTTGGCTGAAAGGCTGACGCGTTTTGCGCATTTTGCGGCTTTCAACTACATAGTGTTACCGCGTCATCACGACATGAGGGGGAGTCAGAGATGCGCAACGCCACACAACGGTTCCTGGCCCTGGCGGGCATGACGTTGGCCGCCGGTGCGGTCCTCGGCATGGGCGCCACCGCCGCTTCGGCCGCACCGTCCGCCGACAGCAACACCACCGCCGTCCAGCCCGGCCCCGGCGGTGGGCCCGGCGGCAACAACGGCGGCGGCAACAACCAGGGCGGGAACAACCACCCGGGCGGCAACAACGGCCCCGGCGGGAACAACAACGGCAACCACCACGGGCCCGGCGGCTGGGGCAACGGCAACAACAACGGCAGCTGGAACGGCAACTGGGACGGCCACCGCCGCGACAACCGGTGGGTCCGCTCCTGGGCCGTGAAGACCTACCCGAACAAGAAGGCCTGCAACTTCGCGGGCTGGATCGGCGAGGTCCGCGACCGCTGGGACGACAGCGACTGCTACCGGGTCGGCTCCAACGGCAAGTACCTGCTCGTCGCCCACGTCTACGGCGGCCGGCACCACCACCGCTGACCCAGGCGGCACAACACGGCGGGCGGCACCCCATCACCCGGGGCGCCGCCCGCCGGCGTTTCCGCCCCCGCCGCTCGGGCGGCGTGCGGCCCCAGCTCTGACAGTCTGACCGCGTGCGAACGACAACGTACGAGGCGAGCGGTTCGCCGTCCGCGCGGCCGCCGTTGTTCGGCGTCCCGGTAGCGGTGAAGGACATCGTGCGCGTGGACGGACTGCCCACGCGAGGCGGCTCCGCGCTGCCCCCGGAGGTGTTCGAGGGCAGACAGGCAGGAGCCGTGGACCGGCTGCGGAACGCCGGAGCCCTGATCGCGGGAAAGACCGTGACGGCGGAGTTCGCCATGACCGCGCCGGGCCCGACACGCAATCCACACGCCCACGACCACACGCCCGGCGGCTCCAGCAGCGGGTCGGCGGCAGCTGTCGCAGCGAGCATGGTGCCGCTGGCCATCGGCACCCAGAGGGTCGGGTCGACGATCCGTCCAGCGGCGTACTGCGGCGTCGTGGGGTTCAAGCCGACCGCCCGCCGGATCCCCGTCGACGGCGTGATCGCCAACGCGCCGACCCTCGACACCATCGGGGTCTTCGCCGCGACGACCGCCGCGGCGGCGATCGCCGCGGCCGTGCTGTGCGACGGCTGGCAACCGGTGCGGGACGCCGAGGTGCAGCGCCCAGTGCTCGGCGTGCCCGACGGGCCCTACCTGGAGCAGGCCGGACGGGAGGCCCGTGCGGCATTCGAAGCGCAGGTGGCGGCCCTGTCGGACGCCGGGTTCCCCGTGCGCCGCGTCCCCATGTTCGCGGACCTCACACATGACGCCGAAGACCTGTACACGGTGAACCGCTTTGAGGCCGCACAGAGCCACGCCGAGTGGTTCCCCCGG
The DNA here is from genome assembly GCF_040654975.1 of Dactylosporangium sp. NPDC050588. Classification (NCBI taxonomy): domain Bacteria; kingdom Bacillati; phylum Actinomycetota; class Actinomycetes; order Micromonosporales; family Micromonosporaceae; genus Dactylosporangium; species Dactylosporangium sp. NPDC050588. The sequence goes on from NZ_JBFAJA010000048.1 coordinate 95,337, forward strand.
TACGGGGCGCTCTACCGGCAGCTCAGTGGTGCTCGACGAGCGGGACCGACAGCTCCTCCATCGCGGGCCATGGCGGCGTTTCAGGGGCTACCGCGGTCGGGCAGCGGTGGCACGGCGGGTCCGCAGCAGCACCACGCCGAGCGCCGCGGCCGCCACATGCCCCGCGGACAGCACCCCGACCAGCACCGCCGGCGGCGCGCCGGCCAGCAGCGTGAACGTCGCGGCACCCGCCGACGCCGCGGTCAGCTTGATCCCCGCTCCCAGCGTGAACACCTGCGTCCGGGTCCCCGGCGGCGCCTCCCGCGACCGGACCTCCAGCACCGACGACAGCAGCGGCCCGTCGAGCACACCCGTCACCGCGAACACCCCGACCAGCACCGCCCACGGCGCCCCGGCCGCCACGCCGACCGCCGCGCAGGCGAGCGCCAACCCGACCGCGACGAGGCACACCAGCACCACCCGGTGCGCCGGCACCCGCGCCGGGAACCGCGCCACCAGCAGCGACCCGCACAACGCCCCGACCCCTAATGCCGTTACCAGCAATCCACCACCGGCCGGCCGCCCGGCCGCCACCCCGAGCACCACCGCCACCGGCGTGATCATCCCCGCCGCGTAGGAGGCGACCGCGGTCGCCGCCGTCACCGCGAGCAGCGGGCGGCTGCGTACCATCGCCGCCAACCCGTCCCGGAGCCCCGGCTTCCCCGCACCGGAGCGCACGCGGTCAGGACCGGCGTCACCCTGCTCGGGACCGTCCGCATCCGCACCGACCGGTGCCGCGTGCACCGTGGCGGCGACCTCCGTCGCTCCGGGCACGGTGAGCGCGGCGGCCGGGGCGACGGTCAGCAGCGCGCCCGCCGCGAGCAGGCACGCCGCCGACAGGGTCACCGCGGCGACCGGGACACCGAACGCCGCCACCAGCAGCGCGCCCGCCGCCGGGCCCGCGATCTCCGCCACGTTGTACGTCGCCGCGTCCAGGCCCCGGGCGTGCGAGCGGCGCGGTGCCGGTACAACGTCATCGACGCGACTCGACAGCCCGCCGAAGATCATCGGGCCGCACGTGCCGGCGACGACGGCCAACGCGAGGACGACCGGCAGCGGCGCCACGCCCGTGAGCAGCAGCACACCGCCGAGGGCCAGGCCGAACACCGCCGCGAACCCCGCGTGCACGAGCCGCGGCCGGCGGGCCCGGTCGGTGACGAGACCGACGACCGGGCCGGCGACGACGTGCGGGACCAGCAGCGCCGCGAGGACCGACGCGCCGGTCGCCGGGCCGCCGAAGTGCTGGACGGACGCGAGGAGCAGCACGACCGTGGCGCCCGCCTCGGCGGTCCGCGCCAGGACCGCGGCGGTGAGGAGCCGGGCGAGCACCGGGTGACGGTACCCGGCCGGGCCCGCCGCGGCAGTACCAGGCCGGACAGCAACCGGGTGTCGGCGGGGTGTGACGGGTGACGCACTCGCTGTCCTGCGCGCCGGGGCGTTCCGGTGCAGGATCGAATCATGGATGTTGCAGTGACGGACTGTGCCGGTGGTGTCGTGCTCGTGACGCTGCGCGGGGCTCTGGACATCGATTCCGCCCCGCAGCTGCGTGAGGCGATGCACGGGGCGCTGGACCGCGGCAGGTTCCGGATCGTGGTGGACCTCGGCGACGTCGACTTCTGCGACTCGGTCGGGCTCGGCACGTTCGCGTACAGCCACAACCGGTGCGTCGCCGAGGGTGGTCACCTGCGGTTGGCGGCGCCGTCGCCGTTCCTGGCGAGGTTGCTGGACACGGTCGGGCTCACCGGCCGGATCCCGGTCTATGCAACGGTCAGCGACGCCCTGACCGCGGACCTGCCTGCCGGCCCGCCCGGGGACGCGTCGGCGGCTCCGTCCAGTGCCCCGGACGGGTGAGGGCCGCCGGGAGCCGGGTCGTGGCGTCACCGCGGGCGGCGTCCAGCTGCGACTGGATCAGGAACAGCGCCCGTCGCAGGTCCGCGCCGCGCAGGTCGGCGCCACGCAGATCCGCGCCGGTCACGTCGGCGCCGCTCAGATCCGCGCCGCGGAGGTCGGCGCCGACGGCGACGGCACCACGCAGGTCCGCGCCGCGCAGGTCGGTGCGGCGCAGGTCCTTGCCGACGAGGTGCCGGCCCTGGAACGGCTGCCGCCCACGCTGATGCTCCGCCCTGGCGAGCTCGCCGGCCCGGCGCAGCAACGGCACCACCCGGGTCCGGTGGGCGTCGACGTCGACGGCGGCGAGGTCGGCGGCCGGCAGGTCCGTGAGCCGGCGGATCGTGGTGAGGGCGGTGTCGAGGTCGGCGTGCACGGGCGCGGCGGCGGGCAGGTCCCGCGCCTCCGACAGGTACCACAGCAGCTCATGCAGGTGGCGCATGGTCGCGAACACGTCGAACATGAGCGGCGCGGACCCCGGGTCCTGCCGCCAGTCACGGCCGGCGAACGTCACCTGCGCGACCTTCTGCCCGGCGCCGAAGCAGTCGTAGACGGTGCAGCCGGCGAACCCGCGCTGCCGCAGGTCGGTGTGGATGCCGCAGCCGAACGTGGCAGCGAGGTTGGGGCAGGCGTGCCCGGCGGGTTTGTCGATCGCGAAGTCCGCGGACCTGGCGAACGCCGGCGCGACGCAGCACAGCCCGAAACAGTTCGCGCAGTCCGCACGCAGAGCGCCCCGGCGGTCGTCGACCGCCGGGGCGTGCGTGCTGTCCGGTGTGCTGATGCCGCTGTCGCTTACGCGGAACGGCCGCGGCGGTGGCGGACCTCTTCGAGACGCTCGTTGAGGATGTCCTCGAGCTCCGCGATCGAGCGCCGCTCCAGCAGCATGTCCCAGTGGGTCCGCGGCGGCTTCGCCTTCTTCGCCTCCGGCTCGTTGCCGTCGACGAGCCGGGCGACACTGCCGTCGAACTTGCACTCCCAGGTCATTGGGACCTCAGCGTCGACGGCGAACGGCACCTCGAACTGGTGCCCCTTGGCGCACAGGTATTCTCGGGTCTGACGCGGAGCCAGCTCGGTGTTGCGGTCGGACTCGTAGCTGACGGCTCCGAGACGGCTGCCGCGCAGCATGCGCTCGCCCATGGTCGGTCTTCCCCTTCGAATCGTGTTGCGCTTCGTTGTAACCAACGACACCAGGTGGTCTGACGATTCCCACTGCGGGCGGGCAGATTACACGACCTTCCGGGTCTGGCGGTAGTCCAGTCGCCGGGTCGGTACGGTTATTTTACGTTGGGTTTCAATGATCGACCAGTTTGGCGTCACCGTGGCGCGTCTCACCACCCGTAGTTTCGGCAGGTGCCGTCACCGGTTGACGGGAACCGGTCAGTTGCGCCAGCGCGCCGCTGAGCGTCGCCAGCTGCGCCTCCAGCTGTTTCTGGGCGGTGACCTCGCGTTCCACGGCCCGGGTGAGCTGTCCGCGGAGGTCTTCGGCGCGGTCCCTCGCCCGGTCCAGTTCACCCTCGAGCCGGCGGATCTCACCCTGCGAGGCGGTGGTTTCCTCCTGCAGCCGTTCGGCGCGTTCGTGTGCCGCGTCGAGGCGCCGCCGTAGCCGGGTGGTCTCCTCGGCGCGGCTGTCGAGGGTCCGTTCGAGGGCTTCCCGGTCCCGGACGGCGGTCGCGGCGGCGGCGCGGGCCGCGTCCCGTTCCCGGTACGCCTCCGCGCGCAGCGCCGCCTCGGTCGCCGCTTCCCGGCGGGCGGTGTCACGTTCGACGGCGGCGACCGAGGCCGCGGCGTCGGCGTCGCGGGCGACCCGTTCCGCGGCCTCGACCTGCCGCGCCGCGGCGGCGTTGGCCTCCGCGACCTGCACCCTGGCCTCCTCGGCGGCGGCGCGGGCCGCTGCCGCGGCCTGTTCGGCGGCGCTCCTGGCGGCGGCGGCCTCCCGTCTGGCGTTTTCGGCGTCGGTACGGGCGGCGTCACGCTCGGCGTGCGCGGCGCTGACGGCGGCGTCGGCCTGGTCCTGGACCGTTTTCGCGTGCTGGGCGGCGGTGGTGGCGGCCGCCTGGGCGTGCTGGGCGGCGGCGCGGGCGTCGTCGCGCTCGGCGTGCGCGGTCAGGACCGTCGCGGCGGCGTCGGCTCTGGCCTGGGCGATCTGCCGTTCCACACCGGTCGGGGACACCTCGGCGTGCAGGGCGTCCACGAGCGCCTCCACGACCTGGTCGAGGCGTTCGGCGACCTCGAACGCCCGCGCGACCTGCCCGCTCAGGCCGGGGGAGGACCGGTGCCGCAGCCGGGCGTTGCGGGCCGCTTTCTGGCACGCGTTGTCGTTGTCGCGGCAGTACCGGAACGGCCGGCCGACCGAGTTGCGTTGCGGCACCGGCCGGTGACAGTGCGCGCAGGGCCGTTCTTCGGCGTCGAGCGCCTGCTCGTCCAGCGTCACGTTCCCCATGTCGCTGACTGGTTCCTGCACCGCTCTGCTCACGCGACCCTCCCCGGTCTCACCGCGCTGCGTTCGTACACCGATGAGCGTAGGGGTAGTCCAGAACTTCTCCGCTCGCAACTCGCCGGATTACCGAATTGTTGTTACCGATAATTCGATAATTAGTCGCTGGCGCCGTACACCATAATCACCGTTATGTGCGCGCGGCCGTCGATGGACGGACACCGGCGGTGGTTGCTGCGCCAGCCCCGCCTGCGGGAAATTCGTCTGCCAGTTTTGAGGCGAGGCACCTTGATGACTGCTGCACCGAGAGCGGGCGGCGGTGCACGCTGCGATGACGGTGCCTCGGCCGCCGGCGCTGCGCATCAGTGATTACGAACAGGCCGCCGCTGTTCCGCGTCCCAGACGCGAAGATCGAGCTTCGTCCCGCAAGCGGCAGGCACGAGCGTGGCTATGAAGCAGAGGAGTTGCCGGACGACAGTTGGAGCTGGAAGAGCGTCAGCGCCGCGAGCGACGGCGCATCCACGATCTGTCCCGAGCGGATCATCCCGGCGATCTCCTGATCGGTGAACGCTCGATGGATCATGTCCTGCTCACTTGCCTCCCGGTCGGGCTCACCCTCGGCGAGCCCTTCCGCGAGATAGACGTCGAAGCCCTGGGTCGAGAAGCCATAAGCCTCGAACAGGTGGCCCAGATGCGTGAGGGACGCAGCCCGCAGGCCGGCCTCCTCGGCAAGCTCCTGACGGGCCAGCGCAGCACGCGGCAAGCAGCCCCGAACCACGCCGGGGAAATTCGCGGGCGTGGCTGGGGCTCGCTGGGTAGCCTGGTCGTCATGGGTTCACTGTTCCTCTAGGACGGGACACCGCGTTGAGGCTTTCTCCGCGGTGAGTCCCTGGCGCGCTCGCCGGCCACTGCGCCGGCCGCGCGAGGTCCCCGTCCATCCATGTGCCCGACAGCGGCACGTGTTCCGCGACGGCAGGTCTTGGTCACCTGCGTGTCGCGGGGAGGAGTTCCCGTGACCCGTTCCCCAAGTTCCCTGTACCGGACGCAGCCGGCGGCACCACGCCCGCACCGGGTGTGCGTGATCCGCGGGGGGACCGTCCGGTTCGCCGAACGGGTCGTCCTGGCCGGGATCGACCTCGTGGTCGGCCCGGCCGAGCGGATCGCCGTGATCGGTGACAACGGCGCCGGCAAGTCGACGCTGCTGCGCGTGCTCGCCGGGACCGTGGAGCTGACCGCCGGTGAGCGGGCGGTCGAACTGCCCGGCGGTGTCGCGTTCGCCGAACAGCAACCCCGGTTCCGGCCGGGCGCGACCGTCGCGGAAGCGCTCGACGACCTGCTCGGCGACATCCGCGCACTCGAGGCCGAGACCCAGCGGGCCGCCGAACGGCTGGCGGCCGCCGGCCCCGACCAGCGGGGCGGACTGCTCGCGCAGCTCAGCGCCGCCGTCGACCGGTTCGAGGCCCGCGACGGGTATCGGCTCGACCAGCGGGTGGACGCGGGCCTCGACCGGCTGGGGCTCGGCGGCCTCGACCGGTCCCGGCCCGTGCACACGCTCTCGGGCGGCGAACGGGCCCGGCTCGCGCTCGCCGCCGCGCTGGCGTCCGAGGCGGAGCTGCTGCTGCTCGACGAGCCGACCAACGACCTCGACGACGCCGGCATCGCGTGGCTGGAGGACCTCCTGGACGCGCACCGCGGCGCGCTGGTGGTCGTCACCCACGACCGTGCGCTGCTGGACCGTCTCGCGACCGACATCGTGCACGTCGAAGACGGCGCGCTGCGCCGATACGGCGACGGCTACACCGGATACCTCATCGCGCGCGCGAGCGAACGACGCCGGCTCCTCGACGAGTACGAGGCATGGCGGCAGGACCTCGCCCGTCAGCAGGAAATCGTCGCCGCCAACGCGTTCCGGCTCGACGCGATACCACGGAAGGCGGAACGTGCGGTCTTCGGCCACGGCGCGTTCCGGGCCCGCGGCCGGGACCACGGCGCGATGGGACGCATCCGGATGGCGAAGGAACGGGTCGCGCGGCTGCACGCCGACCCCGCACCGCGACCCGCCGACCCGCTCCGGTTCACACCCGTCTTCACCGACCCGGCCGCCGGCGCCACCGACGAGAACGCCGTGCTGATCCGGGCGGAAGGCGTCCGCCTGGACGACGGCGGGCCGAGGCTGCGGCTGGACGCGCTTGCGGTGGCGCCCGGCGACCGGCTGCTGATCTCCGGACCCAACGGTGCCGGGAAGACGACGCTGCTGAACGTCCTGGCGGGCGAGCTCGCACCCCAGCATGGGACCGTCTGGCGGCGACCCGGTATTCGCGTCGCCTGGCTGCGGCAGGACGTCACGACCGGTACACGCGCGACGCTCCTCGACGCGTTCGCCGCCGCCGTCGGCGCCTACCGGGACGTCGCCGCCGACACGCTGCTGCGGCTCGGCCTGTTCCACCCCGACGACCTGCACCGGCAGGTGGCGCAGCTGTCGGTCGGGCAGCGCCGGCGTCTCGAGGTCGCGGTCGCCGTCGCCCGCCCCAGCGACGTGCTCCTGCTCGACGAGCCCACCAACCACCTCGCCCCCGAACTCCTCGAACAGCTGGAGGACGCGTTGCGTGACTATCCCGGCGCCGTGCTCACCGTCACCCACGACCGGCGGTGGCGCTCGCGGGCAGGGGCCTCGGCCGCGACACGGCAGGTCCACGTCGCGCCGGGCGGCCTGGTCCGTATGCCCGGCTCCGCGCTCGCATAGGGTGGGCGGCGTGGCGCTGCGACTGGTCCAGGTGAACCTCAAAGCCCGCGACGACGCGGCGCTCGGACGGTTCTGGGCGGCGGCGCTCGGCTGGGTCGCCCGCGGCGGGCACGGCGCGACCAGCGCCGCACCCGAAGGCTTCGACTGGACCGACCCCGACGCGCCCGTCTGCGTCGACGCCATCGCCGTCCCGGACCCGTCGACGGTGCACTACCGCGCGCACCTGGAACTCGCCACCACCTCCGACGCGCATTACCTGCAACTGGTCGCACGTCTGCAGGAAATCGGTGCGACGCCCGCCGGCCAGGAGCAGGACGACGGCGGGCGGACGGTGCTGGCCGACCCGGAAGGCAACGTGTTCTGCGTCCTGCGGCCCCGGGAGCCGTACCGGGGCACCGGGCCGATCGGCGCGGTCGTCGTCGACTGCGCCGACCCGCAGGTGATGGCGCGCTTCTGGGGCGAGGCGACGGGCTGGACCGTGCACGAGACGACCGGCGACCATGCGCTGCTGCGATCGGTGAAGGGCACCGGACCGTTCCTGGAGTTCGCTCGCACACCCCACGTTCCAGGCGTACGGCACCGGGCGCACCTCGACGTCGTGCCGGGCCGCGGCGACACCCAGCAGGCGGAGGTGGCCCGCCTGCTGGCGCTGGGCGCCTCTCCCGCGGACGTCGGGCAGGGCGATGTCTCGTGGGTCGTCCTCACCGACCCGGAAGGCAACGAGTTCTGCGTCCTCGCCCCCGGCTGACGATCAGCGCGTGACGGCCTGCCCGGGGACGTAGTGGGCGAGGTACGCGAGAACCTCCGGGTCGAGATCACCGGCGCGGAGCTGCTCGTCGATCGCGGTAGCGAGCCGCGCCTCGATCAGGAACCGGTAGGCGAACAGCTCCACGGTCGGCCCGCACCAGTACACGGTGTCGCGGCGCGGCGCCGCGGGGCTGCCGTCGGGTCCGTAGCGCAGCCAGGTTCATAGGTGAAGTCGCTGGCGGAGCACACCACGCAGCTGCCGCCGTCGCGGTGCAGGTACAGGTACCACACGATGCAGCTCTGCTGGTCACGGAAGACCAGGACCATCCGGTCATCCGGATGCACGGGGCTCGGCAGCGGCCCGGTCACGTCGGTCCAGCAGGCGTGGTGCCCTTCGCGGTCCAGGCGGCGGTGCAGGTTCGCGCGGGTGATGAGCGCGACGAAGTCCGCCGGCAGCGTCAGCCCGTCCGCGGCCAGGTCCGCCGCGATCGGGTCGGTCACCGCGGTGCGGTAGTCCAAGGGGTCGCCGACGTCGCCGAACCAGGAGAAGTCGCCGGTGAACGACGCCTCGTCCAGGCTCGGCAGCGTGTGCAGCGGGTACGCCTGGAAGTGGGCGAAGGTCCGCTGCTGCCTGTCGTACGGCCGGTACGGGCCGAGACCGATCCCAGGCCAGAACGCTTCGAGGCGCACCGCGGCGGGTCCGGTGCCGACCTGCCGGAACCCGTCGTCTAGTTCCAACGCCGTTCAGTTAGGTGGTTCGGTGGTTCGTCAAGGGCGTGTCTGAGACGTGAAGCAGCGGAGCTCCGGTATAGAGGGTGGTCACTCTAAGA
>NZ_JBFAJA010000049.1:0-103223 GCF_040654975.1 Dactylosporangium sp. NPDC050588
GTCTACTACACGTTCCTGGCGCGGCGCCTGGCCCGCAAGGAGAACCGCACCGACGTCACCGCCCTGCCCTACGTGCCGACCGGTTCTACCTCAGTCACTTCGCTCCTCCGGACAGGTTCGCCCGCTCTTCCATCCACTTCTGGATGCGCAGCTGCTCCTCGCGGCCCTGAGCGACGGCCTTGGTCCACTCGGCGCGCTTGGCCTTGTCGAACCGGTAGCTCGACGGCATCGCGCCCGGCGGCACGATCGGCGCGCCGTCGCGCTCGACCCGCGCCTCGATCATGCGGCGGCGACGGTCACCGAGCGGCTCGGCCATCACCTTGTCGTGCAGCCGCAGGATCGCGTCGATCAGCATCTCGGGCCGCGGCGGGCAACCCGGCAGGTACATGTCGACGGGCACGATGTGATCGACGCCCTGCACGATCGCGTAGTTGTTGAACATGCCGCCGCTGGACGCGCAGACGCCCATCGAGAGCACCCAGCGGGGCTCCGGCATCTGGTCGTAGATCTGGCGCAGGACCGGGGCCATCTTCTGGCTCACCCGGCCGGCCACGATCATCAGGTCGGCCTGGCGGGGGCTGGCCCGGAAGACCTCCATGCCGAAGCGCGCCAGGTCGTAGCGGGCCGCGCCGGTCGCCATCATCTCGATGGCGCAGCAGGCCAAGCCGAACGTGGCGGGCCAGAAGCTGGCCTTGCGCGACCAGTTGACCAGCTTCTCGACGGTGGTCAGCAGAACGCCGGTCGGTACCTTTTCCTCGATGCCCATGGCTCAGTCCCAATCCAGCCCGCCGCGCCGCCACACGTAGGCGAACGCGACGAACACCGTGACGATGAACAGGACCATCTCCACGAACCCGAACACCCCGAGCATGCCGAAGTTCATGGCCCACGGGTACAGGAAGATGATCTCGATGTCGAAGACGATGAAGAGCATCGCGGTCAGGTAGAACTTGACCGGGAAGCGGCCACCGCCGACGGGCTGCGGAGTGGGCTCGATGCCGCACTCGTAGGCGTCGAGCTTCGCCTTGTTGAAGCGGCGCGGCCCGACGAACGGGGCCGCCGCCACCGAGAACAGCGCGAAGGCTGCGGCGAGGGCGAAGAGTCCAAGGATAGGTACGTACGGCGCGAGCGACACTGTGCTGCTCCGTCCTTTCGGCGAGCCCGGCGGGGCTGCCGCCCCTGGGGACCACTCAAGCTGTATGCGGTTTAACACTATTCGGTGAGGTCCGGACCGCTCCGTCCGGGGCTGTGCTTTTGGCTGCGCTTTGGCTGTTCAGTTGCGGTTTTCGGGATGTGCCGTCATATGTCTGCCTGCTGGCTAAGCTGCCGGCGCGATCCGGGTCATCGCGTTGATCACACGGTCCATGGCGTCGCCACCCCGCGGGTCGGTGAGGTTGGCGAGGAGCTTCAGGACGAACCGCATGAGCATCGGGTGGGGCATGCCGTGCTTGGTGGCCATCCGCATCACCTGCGGATTGCCGATCAGCTTCACGAAGATGTTGCCGAGCCGGTAATAGCCGCCATACCGCGCCTTGAGCTCGGTCGGGTAGTTGGCCAGCACCCGCTCGCGCGCGGTGCCCTGCGGGCGGGCCAGGGCCTGGATGGCGATCTCCGCCGCCAGCTCACCCGACTCCATCGCATACGCGATGCCCTCACCGTTGAACGGGTTGACCATGCCGCCCGTGTCGCCCACCAGCAGGACGCCCCGGGTGTAGTGCGGCACCCGGTTGAAGCCCATCGGCAGCGCGGCGCCCTGCGGCTTGCCCTCAGCGTTGGCCGGGTCGGACAGGCCCCACTCGGCCGGCGTGTTGTCGACCCAGTCGGAGAGCAGCGTCTTGTAGTTGGTCTTGCCGTAGGCCACGCTGCTGTTGAGCACGCCCAGGCCGACGTTGACCCGGCCGTCGCCGAGGCCGAAGATCCAGCCATAGCCGGGCAGCAGCTTGTCGCCGGACTCACGGCTGCGCAGCTCCAGCCATGACTCCAGGTAGTCGTCGTCGTGCCGGAACTCGCTGCGGAAGTATTGCCGGACGGCCACACCCATCGGCCGGTCCTCCCGCTTGGCGATGCCGAGCGCGAGCGCGAACCGGCCGGAGACCCCGTCGGCCGCGATGACCAGCGGCGCCCGGAACTCCAGCGGCTCCTTGCCGGGGCCGGTCGCGGTCACGCCGACCACCCGGCCGGTGCGGTCGAGGATCGGCCCCGTCACCGGCGTGCCGGTGCGCAGGATCGCGCCTGCGTCGGTCGCGGCCGTGGCCAGCATCTGGTCGAAGTCCATGCGGGTGCGGGTCAGCCCGTAGTCCGGGAAGCTCGCGAGGTCGGGCCAGTCGAGCTCGAGCCGGATGCCGCCACCGATGACGCGCAGGCCGCGGTTGTGCAGCCAGCCCTTCTCCTCGGTGGTGTCGATGCCCATCTTGATGAGCTGCTTGACCGCGCGCGGGGTCAGGCCGTCGCCGCAGACCTTCTCCCGGGGGAACTCGGTCTTCTCCAGCAGCAGCACCCGCAGCCCGTGCCGGGCGAGGTGGAACGCGGCGGACGAACCGCCGGGCCCGGCGCCGACGACGATGACATCTGCGTCTTGCCGCGTGTCGGTCACAGCCGCCACCTCCCTGCCCTTCGTCTCGCTGACCGGCAGCTCCCGGGGGTCGCTCCCGGTCGTTTCCGGCTCGTGAAAGTCTTCACAAAGTCACTCTGGTGCGAGTCTAGAACCGTGACGAGGTCCGCTGTCGGTTAGGCGACCCTAAGTTTTCACCCCAGCGGTCACCTAGATCGGCAAATGGGACGACAAGGCAGCGGTCGGTCTGATCCAGCGTCTCGGAGACGGTGATCATGGCGCTGGGTTATCCACAGAAAATTGTTGTGCGTCGACTTCGCGTGGGCGCATGACGATCCTCGGTCATCATGAACCCCGGGCAGCCGGACCGTGACCGGCTCGACGCACTTGCCGCTGACCAACGCGGCCTCTTCACTCGCGCACAGGCTCTGAGCTGCGGTTTCACCACGCTGCGGATCAGGACCAAGGTGCAGGCCGGCGACTGGTCCCCGGTCGTCCGGGACGTCTTCGCCGACCGCGGCCTGCCGGTCACCCCCAGGTTGCGCGACGTCGCCGCGCAGCTCGCCCTTCCCGGCGCCGTGCTCGCCGGCCCCTCCGCCGCCCGCTGGCACGGCTGGGAGGTGCCGAGCACAGAGACGTTCGTCGCATTTCCCGGCCGCCGCCCCCGGCTCAGGCACGTCCACGTCGTGCCGGTGGACCTGCCCGCGACGGACATCTGCACCGTCGACCAGCAGCAGGTCACGACGCCGTCACGCACCGTCTTCGACTGTGCCCGCCTGCTGCCCGACGGCGCCGCCTCGGCCCTGCTGGCGACCGCCCTGCAGGAGTGCTGGACGACGATGCCCGACCTGGCGACCCGCATCCGCGACGCCACCGGCAGGCACGGGACGCCGCGGCTGGTCCGGCTGGTGCGGATGGTCGCCCTGGGCAACCGCACGGCCGCGCAGAAGCTGGCGGGGAAGCTGCTGCAGCGGGCCGGGATCTGGGGCTGGTCACCGCACGAGCCGATCAGCGACCGGTGGGGCCTGATCGGCCTGGGCGACCTGGTCTTCCCCGAGGCGAAGCTGGTCATCGAGCTGGGCATCGACGAGTTGGAGCCGGCGCCGCTGCGGGAGCGGCACACCCGGCTGGCCGCCGCCGGCTGGACGGTCGTCAGCTACTCCTGGACCGACCTGACCACCCGCCCGTCCGACCTGGTGGCCGAGCTGCGCCAGCACCTGGACCGCCTGACCCCGGTGCGGTGGTGATGGTGCCGCCGCTCGACCCCGGTGCGGTGGTGATGATGGCGCCGCTCGGCCCTGGTGCGGTGGTGATGATGGCGACGCTCGGCCCCGATGCGGTGGCGACGATGGCGTCGCCGCCGCTCGGCCCGCTGCACTGGAAAGCCTGGCCAGCTCCTCGCCCTCCGCCCCGTCCTTCGTGATCCCGTGCGGTTCCGGTGGCCCTGGCTGCCCCGGGACCGCATGGGATCACGGGCGAGCCGGTCGCGGAGCGCCATCCGGAGCCACGCCCAACGACATCCGGCCATCGGACGTCGCCCGCGGGCGCGCCCCTGCCGGTGCGGTCGCGGCGGCGCGCTCCGCCGGCGTGCGGGGCGAGCCCTCCCTGGTGAACGCAGGTGAGCAGCGCAGCGAGGGCCGGAGAGGGCGCCGCTCACCTGGCAGGCCGCTGGAGCGGCTCGTCGCGCCCGGCGTGGAGGGCCGGATCCGACGGACCTGCCGCCCGGCCTTCTGGAGCTTCTCGCCGTGCAATGTGGGGTGAGCACCCTGGTCGGCCGGCCGCGCGGTGCGGAGGCGAGCGCGTCCCCGCTCCGGGCTCGCCGCGTAATGCGGGGTGAGCACCCGCAGCGGGATCCGCCGCGCAGTTCGGGAGCTTCCCGTGACGGACCCGAAACTGCGATGTGGGGTGAGCACCCTGGTCGGCCGGCCGCGCGGTGCGGAGGCAAGCGCGTCCCCGCTCCGGGCTCGCCGCGTAATGCGGGGTGAGCACCCGCAGCGGGATCCGCCGCGCAGTTCGGGAGCTTCCCGTGACGGACCCGAAACTGCGATGTGGGGTGAGCACCCTGGTCGGCCGGCCGCGCGGTGCGGAGGCAAGCGCGTCCCCGCTCCGGGCTCGCCGCGTAGTGCGGGGTGAGCACCCGCAGCGGGATCCGCCGCGCAGTTCGGGAGCTTCCGGTGACGGACCCGGAACTGCGATGTGGGGTGGGCACCCCTGGTCGGCCGGCCGCGCGGGGCGGGATGAGCGGCTCGTCGCGCCTGGCATGGAGGGCCGGATCCGACGGACCTGCCGCCCGGTTTCTGGAGCTTCTCGCGACGGACCCGCCGCGCGGTGCGAGGTGAGCATTCCCCGATGCGACCCGCCGGGGTGCAGGTGAGCATCTGCGTCAGACCGGCCGCGCTCACGGGATCCACCGCGTGGTATCAGGAGGTTCCCTCGACCGACCGGGTGAGCATTCCTCGATAGGACCCGCTGCGCAGTTTGGGGTGAGCGTCTCCGCCGCGCAGGCTCGGAGGCCTCTCTCGACCGACCCGCTGACGGAGTGGGTGAAGGACTCCCCGGCTGGGGCCGCCGGGGCGCAGGGTGAGCATCCCGGCGGCGGGCCGCGGTGAGGTGGCGGTGGGGCTAGACGCGGAAGCCGCGGTGGAGGGCCACCACGCCGCCGGTGAGGTTGCGCCAGGCGACCTTGCGCCAGCCGTTGGCGGCGACGCGGGCGGCCAGGCCTTCCTGATCGGGCCAGGCGCGGATGGACTCGGCGAGGTAGACGTAGGCGTCGGGGTTGCTGGAGACGCGCTTGGCAACCTGGGGGATGGCCTTGACCAGGTAGCCGAGGTAGGCGCCGCGGAAGGGGCGCCAGGTGGGGTGGCTGAACTCGCAGATGACCAGGCGGCCGCCGGGCTTGGTGACGCGGGCCATCTCCTGGAGCGCGGCGTCGGTGTCGACGATGTTGCGCAGGGCGAAGGAGATGGTGATGGCGTCGAAGGTCTCGTCGGCGAAGGGCAGGGCCAGGGCGTCGCCGGCGAGGAGCGGGACCGCCGGGCGCTTGACGTGGCCGGCCTGGAGCATGCCGATGGAGAGGTCGACGCCGACGGCGAAGGCGCCGGACTTGGCCAGCTCCTCGGTCGAGACGCCGGTGCCCGCGCCGAGGTCGAGGACGCGTTCGCCGGGCTTGAGGCCGAGCGCGAGGCGGGTCTCGCGGCGCCAGATGCGGTCCTGACCGCCGGAGATCACGGTGTTGGTGAGGTCGTAGCGCTTGGCCACGCCGTCGAACATGGCGGCGACCTCGTGGGGCTGCTTGTCCAGCGAGGCGCGGCTCATGACGACACCGGCGTCAGCGGGATGGAGCGGCCGGTGCCGCCGCCGGGGATGGCGATCGAGGAGAAGTGTGATTGCACGCGGTCGTCCGTGGGGTCGTCGGCAGGGGTCAGGTGGACGCGCAGGTGGCGGTACTGGGTGTCGCGCTGCGCGGGAATCCGGTCGGCGTCGCGGATCATCTGGACCAGCTCGGTGAGGCGGGAGCGGTGGCGGGCGCCGGCGGAGGAGATGACGTTCTCCTCCAGCATGATCGAGCCGAGGTCGTCGACGCCGAGGTGCAGCGACACCTGCCCGACGTCCTTGCCCGTGGTGAGCCACGAGGACTGCAGGTGGGCGATGTTGTCGAAGAACAGTCGCGAGACCGCGACGAGCCGCAGGTATTCGAGGCTGGTCGCCTGGGTGCGGCCCTTCAGGTGGTTGTTCTCCGGCTGGTACGTCCACGGGATGAACGACCGGAAGCCGCCGACGGTGCCGTCGAGGTCCGCCTCGGTCGTGTAGCCGTTGGCGACCGCCTTGTCCTGCACGTCGCGGATCATGCGCAGGTGCTCGATGCGCTCGGCGTTGGTCTCGCCGGTGCCCATCATCATCGTGGCGGTGGAGGAGACGCCGAGCCGGTGCGCCTGGGTCATGACCTCCAGCCAGCGCTCGCCCGACTCCTTGAGCGGGGCGATCGCCTTGCGCGGGCGCTCGGGGAGCATCTCGGCGCCGGCGCCGGCGATGGAGGCGAGGCCGGCGGCCTTGATCCGCAGGATCGCCTCCTCGATCGAGACGCCGGAGACCTTGGCCATGTGCAGGACCTCGGACGGGCCGATCGAGTGGATGACCAGCGACGGGAACGCCTGCTTGACGGAGGAGAACAGCTCCTCGTAGTACTCGACGCCGTACTCCGGGTGGTGGCCACCCTGCAGCATCACCTGGGTCGCGCCGAGGTCGACCGCCTCCTGGCAGCGGTGCAGGATCTCCTCGGTGCCGTGCGTCCAGCCCTCGGCGTGCTTCGGCGCCCGGTAGAAGGCGCAGAACTTGCAGGCCGTGACACAGACGTTGGTGTAGTTGATGTTGCGGTCGATGAGGTACGTGACGATGTTGTCCGGGTATCGGCGGCGGCGCACCGTGTCGGCCGCCTCACCGAGCGGGTGGAACGGGGCGTCGGTGTAGAGCAGCAGCGCCTCCTCCGCGCTGATCCGCCCGCCGTCGGCCGCACGCTGCAGGATGTCGCTGATCACCGGAGTCTCCGTCACACCTCCGAGACTACGTTGGCGGCAAACGGGTATGGCAGGGCCCCGCGACCTCTCGTGCCTAGGATCACCAAGTGACTGACATGCGCTATCGACGCCTCGGCTCCTCGGGCCTGACCGTCTCCGTCGTCGGCATCGGATGCAACAACTTCGGCGGCCGCATCGACGCGGACCGCGCGGCGGGCGTCGTCCACGCCGCGATCGATCTCGGAGTGACCCTGTTCGACACCGCCGACGTGTACGGCGCGACCCCGGGCGCCTCGGAGGAGGCGCTGGGCAGAGCGCTGGGGAAGCGCCGGGACGAGGTCATCGTCGCGACCAAGTTCGGCATGGACGCGCGCGGCTCGAACGGGCCCGACTGGGGCGCGCGGGGCAGCCGGCGGTACATCGCGAAGGCCGTCGAGGCGTCGCTGTGGCGCTTGAAGACCGACTACATCGACCTGTACCAGCTGCACGCCCCGGACCCCGCGACGCCGATCGAGGAGACCCTCGACGCCCTCGATGCGCTCGTCAAAGCGGGCAAAGTCCGGTACATCGGACACTCGAACTTCTCCGGATGGCAGGCGGCCGACGCGGCGTGGACCGCGAAGACCACCGGGAAGGCGCCGTTCGTCAGCGCGCAGAACTACTACTCGCTGCTGGAGCGCGGCATCGAGAAGGACCTGGTGCCGGCGCTGGAGCACTACGGGGTGGGGCTGCTGCCGTTCTTCCCGCTCGCGCACGGGCTGCTGACCGGCAAGTACCGGCGCGGCGAGGCCGCCCCCGAGGGCACCCGCCTGGCGCGGGACGGCTTCGACAAGGTCCTCGCCGCCGCGCCCTGGGACACGATCGAGCGCCTGGAAGCGGTCGGCCGGGAGCGGGGCGTCGACCTGCTGACGGTCGCGATCGGTGGCCTGGCCGCCCGTCCGGCGGTGACCAGCGTGATCGCCGGCGCGACCAGCCCCGAGCAGGTCGAGGCCAACGTCGCGGCCGGATCCTGGGTCCCCACCGCCGAGGACCAGGCCGCGATCGAGGCCGCCCTCACAGCGTGATCTGACCGACGCCCGTCGGTGAGGGCCGCTGAGATCCGCCCTCGGGCTCGACGGTGACGGCGAACAGGGGCGCGAGTCCGGTGATGTACTGCCGGCCCGTCCCACCGGCCACGACACCGGCCGGCGCGGGACCGGAGTCACCGATCATCCACAGCTGGTAGTCCTTGCCGGCGCCAGGGTCGGCGAGACCGTCCAGGACCGCCACCGCGGCGTTCCGGGAGGGCGAAACGATCAGCGTCACCCGGCCGCCCGCCATCTCCGAGGAGACCAGGCGGGCGTCCGGAGCGGCGAGGACGGCGTCGATCCGCGCGTTCTCCCGCTGTACGCCCTGCCGCGCGACCGTCCAGGTGCCGACGCCCACGCCGGCGGCCAGCACCACGGCGGCGACCGCGGCGGCGGTCCAGCGCAGCAACCGGGAGCGCCGGGACCGGCCCGCGCCGGAGGCACCCCGCCGGGGTCGTTCCTGCGCGGTCCGGCCGATCTCGGCCAGTACCGACTCCCGCAGCCGCGGCGGGGGCGCCTCGGCGACCGCGTGGGTCAGCCACGAGGCCGTCTCCCGCAGCTCGGCGACCTCGACCGCGCACGCCCCGCACTCCCGCAGGTGCCGGTCGAAGGCGGCGCGCTCCAGGTCGTCGACCGCGTCCAGCGCGTACGCGCCGGCCAGCGCGTGGATGTCCACCGTCTCGGCCATCAGAACGCCACCCCCAGGCAGTCCCGCATCCGGATCAGCCCGTCACGCATGCGTGTCTTGATGGTCGGCAGCGCGGCGCCGAGCAGGTCGGCGACCTCGCGGTAGCTGTTGCCGTTGTAGTACGCGAGCGTGATCGCCTCGCGCTGCAGGTCGGTGAGGCCGTCGAGGCAGCGGCGGACCTGCTGCTGCTCGATGCGGGCCGTCGCGGTCTCGACCACGTCGTCGTACGGGGTGTCGACGCTGCTGGCGGCCACCCGCTGCGCCCGGTCGCTGCTGGCCTGCTCGGCGCGGACCCGGTCGACGGCCCTGCGGTGCGCGATCGTGAAGACCCACGCGGTCGCGGAGCCGCGGGTGCCGTCGAAGCGGCCGGCGTTGCGCCACACCTCGACCATGACCTCCTGCGCGACCTCCTCCGACTGGGCCGGATCCCGCAGCACGCGGCGGATCAGCCCGTACACGCGCGGCGACAGCAGGTCGTACAGCTCGGCGAACGCCCGCTCGTCGCCCCGGGCGACCCGGCCCAGCAGCTCGTCGGCGTCGACGCGGCGCTGCGGGGGCGGCACGGCGACGAGTCGCTGGGTGGGCAGCTCCTCGTGTTCGGGTCTCATGTCGTTCATTCGGAGCCGCCGCGGCCGCGGATGGGATCGATCCACGGATCGATGCACAGCGTCATGCGTCGTAGTCCACCACGACCTTGTCGGTGATCGGCAGGGCCTGACAGGTGAGGACATACCCGGCGGCGACCTCGTCCGGCTCCAGGGCGAAGTTGCGGGCCATCTCCACGGAACCGGACACGACCTTGGCGCGGCAGGTGGAGCAGACACCGCCCTTGCACGCGTACGGCAGCTCGGGTCGCTGTCTCAGCGCGGCGTCGAGGATGCGCTCGTCGGGGGCCATCGCGATGGTCGAGGTGCGACCGTCCAGGACGATGTCGACCGTCACGCCGTCCATGTCGGCCGAGGGTCGGGCGGGCGCTGCCGGTACATCGGCGACATGAAACAACTCCGTGTGCACGGCGTTGTCGGACACGCCCCGGAGGCTCAGCGCGACCCGGGCGTCGAGGACCATGCCGTGCGGCCCGCACAGGAACCACTCGTCGACGGTGGCCGCCGGGACCAGCGTGTCGAGGATGGCGCCGATGCGCTGCTCGTCGAGGCGGCCCGACAGCAGCGCCGACTCCTGCGCCTCCCGCGACAGCACATGTACGACGTGCAGCCGCTCGCGATGGCGGTCCTTGAGGTCGGCGAGCTCCTCGGCGAACATGACGGTGCCGGCGGCGCGGTTGCCGTAGACGACGGTGAACCGGCTGGCCGGCTCGACCTCGAGGGCCGTCGCGACCAGCGACAGGACCGGCGTGATGCCGGATCCGGCGACCAGCGCACCGTAGTGCCGGGTGCGGGCGGGGTCGAACGCCGTGGTGAAGTGGCCCAGCGGCGGCATCACGTCGATCTCGTCGCCGGGGCAGAGGTCGGCGACCGCGTAGGACGAGAACGCCCCGCCGGGCACCGCCCTGATCCCGACCCGCAGGACCCCTTCGGCGGCGAGCTTCGACGGGCTCGAGCAGATGGAATACGAGCGGCGGACCTCGGTGTCGCCGTGCCATCTGCGCACGGTGAGGTGCTGCCCCGCCTGGAACGCGAACGCGGCGCGCTGCGGCACCGGGACGTCGAACGTCACCACGACCGAGTCGCCGGTGAGCTGCTCGACGTCGACGACGGGCAGCCGGTGAAACGTCGGGCGGCGCAGCTTGGGCGGGGCCGTCATAGCGCCTTCACCGCGTCGAAGGGCTCGAGGCAGGCGGTGCAGCGCCACAGCGACTTGCACGCGGTCGAGCCGAACCGGGACAGCTGCTCGGTCGCCGGCGACCCGCACCGGGGGCACCGGATCGACAGCTGGACGGTCACCTTGGTGGAGCTCGGCGGCGCGATGCCGGCCGCGGCCAGCTTCGACCGGCCCTCCTCGGTGATCATGTCGGTGGTCCAGGGCGGGTCGAGCACGGTCCGCACCTGGACGTCTTCGACGCCCGCGTCGTGCAGGGCGGACTCGATGTCGGCGCGGATCAGGTCCATGGCGGGGCAGCCCGAATACGTCGGGGTGATCGTCACCGTGACGGCGCTGCCGTCTTCGGTGACGTCGACGTCGCGGAGGATGCCGAGCTCGGCGACGTTGAGGACCCGCAGCTCGGGGTCCTTGACGGCGGCGACCACGTCGAACAGCGTCACCAGCGGGCTCCCGGGTGTGCGCGGTGCAGCACCTGCATGTCGGCGAGCAGCTCGGTCAGTGCCTCGGTGTGCTCGGTCCTGGTCCTGCTCATGACCGCCGTTTCGGTGGTCGGGCTGCTCAGCTGGGACGCCGCTTCGGCCGTCGGTCTGCTCAGGTGGGACTCGGTCAGGACGGTGTCGATCGTGTCGAGCCAGGCCGGGCGCAGCGTCGACGGGGCGACCACGACGCCGGTCAGGGCCAGGGCGTGCACGGCGGGGTCGGCCTCGAACAGCTGGTGCGTGTAGGGCCAGATCTGGTCGACGGCGGCCTGCATGCGGCGGTGCGACTCATCGGTGCCGTCGCCGAGCCGCACGACCCACCTGGAGCTGTGATCGACGTGGTACGCCGACTCCTTCCTGGCCTTGGCGGCGACCGCGGCGATCCGCTCGTCGCCGGCACCGATCGACCGGTCGTAGAGCAGCCGCTGGTACACGGACAGGAACAGCAGCTTGGCCATGGTGACCGCGAAGTCACCGTTGTCGAGCTCGACCAGCCGGACGTTGCGGAACTCGTGCGCCTCGCGCAGGTATGCCAGGTCGTCCTCGGTGCGGCCCTGGCCTTCGAGCTCGCCGGCGTAGCTCAGCAGCATCCTGGCGACGCCGAGCTGGTCGAGGGCGATGTTGGCCAGGGCGATGTCCTCTTCCATCTCCGGCGCGCGCGAGCACCACTCGCTCAGCCGCTGCGCGGCGATCAGCGCGTCATCGGCGAGACCCAGCACGTACCCGAAGTGGCTCATATGTGGCTCGCACCTTCGGGCACGTCGTAGAACGTGGGATGCCGGTACACCTTGTCGGCGGCGGGCGCGAAGAAGGCGTCCTTCTCGTCGGGGCTGCTCGCGGTGATCTCCGCGGCCGGCACGACCCAGATCGAGACGCCCTCCTGGCGGCGGGTGTAGACGTCGCGGGCGTTGCGCAGCGCCATCTCGGCGTCGGACGCATGCAGGCTGCCGACGTGGGCGTGGGACAGCCCCCGCCTCGGCCGGACGAATACTTCAAACAGCACTGTTCTCTCTTTTCGCCGTGTACGCCATGGCGGCCTCACGCACCCAGGCGCCCTCCTCGTGGGCTCGCCGGCGGTGCTCCATGCGCTGCTGGTTGCAGGGGCCGTCGCCCTTGATCACCCGCATCAGCTCGTCGTAGTCGGGCTGGGTGTAGTGGTGCTGCTGGCGCTCCTCGTCCCACTGCAGGTCGGGGTCGGGGATCCGCAGGTCGAGGACGCCGGCCTGTTGGACGCACATGTCGACGAACCGCTGCCGCAGCTCGTCGTTGGAGAACCGCTTGATCTTCCAGGCCATCGACCGCTCGGAGTGGGTCGAGTCGCCGTCGGGCGGGCCGAACATCGCCAGCGACGGATACCACCACCGGTCGACGGCGTCCTGCGCCATCGCCTTCTGCCCGGGGGTGCCGTGCGACAGCGTGTGCAGGATCTCGAATCCCTGCCGCTGGTGGAACGACTCCTCCTTGCAGACGCGGATCATCGCCCGCGCATACGGCCCGTAGGAGCACCGGCACAGCGGCACCTGGTTGACGATCGCGGCCCCGTCGACGAGCCAGCCGATCGCGCCGACGTCGGCCCAGGTCAGGGTCGGGTAGTTGAAGATGGAGCTGTACTTCTGCCGGCCGTCGATGAGCATCTCGACCAGCTCGTCGCGGGAGATGCCGAGCGTCTCGGCGGCGGCGTAGAGATACAGGCCGTGCCCGGCCTCGTCCTGCACCTTCGCCAGCAGGATCGCCTTGCGCTTCAGCGACGGCGCGCGGGAGATCCAGTTGCCCTCCGGCTGCATGCCGATGATCTCCGAGTGCGCGTGCTGGGCGATCTGCCGGATCAGCGTCTTGCGGTAGGCCTCGGGCATCCAGTCGCGTGGCTCGATCTTCTGGTCGGCCGCGACGATCGCGTCGAAGTAGCCCTGAAGGTCCTCACCAGCCGCGACGTCCCGGCCGGCGGCGTCGTGAAGGTCCCGCTCGGCGCTGTCCACCTGCTCGAGGAGCGGGGCGAAGTCGTTGCCGTACACCCTCTCAGTGTTACAGCAACCGACCGCATCGGCAAGAAGGTGTCACAGCCATCGAGGCAACTACCAGGGACCTTTGAGCGCGTCCGAGCTGCGAAGAATGCGTTGGAAGGAGAGACTGTCCGGGATCATCACGTGGCGTCACTCCCTGATTGCTTACGTGCTGGTTACCTCGGCTACATCTGCTCATGACCAGCGGTCGATGCAATGGGTGCGACCGCCAGGGAGGACCACCGACCCATGCGCAAGCGCGTCGGATTCACCATGCTCGTACTGTTGGCCGTCGCAGTGATGATCGGCGTCCCGTTCGTGTGGGGCAGCAACCTGCTGGACGACCACAGTTTCAGCGCCGCCGCGCCCGCGGCCGTGACCGAGCCCACGGCGCCGCAGGTCGAGGCGACCCGGAAGGCCGCCCCGGCGGCGCCGGCCGCCCCGTCACTCCCGCCGGCGCTGCTGCACCCCGCCGCCGTCACGGTCAACGCCACGGGCTTCTGGTCCTGGACGGTCCTGGACCGCCGCACCGGCGAGATGGCCGGCTCCCCCAACGCCGCCACCACCCAGCGCACCGCCTCGATGATCAAGGCCTGGCTGGCCGCCGACTACCTGCGCCGCACCCCGAACCCCAGCACCTCGATCCTCCGCCAGCTCACATCCATGATCCGCAACAGCGACAACACCGCCGCCTCGTATTTCTGGACCCTCGACGGCCGCTCGGCCAGCATCACGCGGCTCGTGCAGATGTGCGGGCTGACGGACAGCAAGGCCTACATCGACTGGGCCAGCACCCTGCTCTCGGCCCGCGACGCCGCCCGGATGGGCGCCTGCATCGGCGACGGCCGCGCGGCCGGTCCGAAGTGGACCGACTGGGTCCTCAACGAGATGCGCAACGTCGCCAGCAGCCAGGAGTTCGGCATCGTGCCCGCCCTGCCGGCCACGGAGCAGGCGACGACGGCGGTCAAGAACGGCTGGATCGCCCGCAGCGACGGCAAGTGGCACGTCAACTGCCTGGCCATCGGCACCGAGTGGGTCCTCAGCGTCCTGACCGTCTACCCGTCCTCGAAGGGCATGGGCTACGGCGCCGAGATCTGCACCAGCGTCACCCGCCAGCTCCAGGCCTAGCGAACCCGCTTCCCGCCGCACCGGTCGCGCGATCAGGCAGCGAACGGGCGGCGACTCGACTCGGGGACGTCAGGCAGGGCTCAGGCCTCGCGTCGGCGGGAAGGCGGGGCGGCGGTCACGGTGGCGCTCCGCTTTCTCTTCACCGTACCTGACGCATACAAATTGATCACTGAACCCGTATACACAACAGTCACCGAATGTAGTACTAGCCGATGAAGAACTCCGGGCCGTTCGGGGGGAGGGCGGGCACGACGCCGCGGGCGGCGGTGCGGCGGGCGAACTCGCGGATGCCCTCGACCTGGCGGGCGCCGAGGGAGAAGTCCAGCACGCGGAAGTAGTGGGCGAGGGTCGCCGCCGACAGGGTCTCCCAGCGGGCGGCGGCCTCGGCGACCTCGTCGAGCTCGGTCAGGCAGAGCTCCTTGGAGCGCAGGAACGCCTGGTGGACGTCCTTGACCAGGCCGGGGTGGGCCTCGGCGAAGGAGCGCCGGACGGCCCAGGCGGCGAAGACCATCGGCAGGCCGGTCCAGTCGCGCCAGGCCTGGCCGAGGTCGGTGACGGTCCAGCCGTGCTGCGGGGCGTCGTGCATCGCGCGCAGGGCCACGTCGCCGATGATCACGGCGGCGTCGGCCTCGTCGAGCATGCGGGCCAGGTCGGGCGGGCTCTGGAAGTACGTGGGCGTGACGCCGACCTTCGACTCCAGGTACATCTGGGCGAGCATGACGCCGGTGCGGGACGTGGCGCCCAGCGCGACGCGCCGGCCCGAGAGCGAGGTGAGCGGCACGGTGGACACGAGGTTGACCGACAGCACCGGGCCGTCGCTGCCGAC
The DNA here is from genome assembly GCF_040654975.1 of Dactylosporangium sp. NPDC050588. Classification (NCBI taxonomy): domain Bacteria; kingdom Bacillati; phylum Actinomycetota; class Actinomycetes; order Micromonosporales; family Micromonosporaceae; genus Dactylosporangium; species Dactylosporangium sp. NPDC050588. The sequence continues at coordinate 15,036 of NZ_JBFAJA010000049.1, forward strand.
CGCGATGTCGGGCAGCAGCAGCAGGTCGGAAGCGTTGCGCAGGTACTCGACCATGGTGATCGGGCCGACGTCGAGGTCACCGGCGACGAGGGCGGCGCTCAGCCGCTCGGGGGAATCTTTGTGCAGGTCGACGTCGATCAGTGCGCCCGAGCGCATCAGCCCCCAGTAGAGCGGCAGGCAGTTCAGGAACTGGATGTGGCCGACGCGGGGCCGCTGCAGTGCAGGCACACCGCCCATGGTGCCCCAGGATTCGCCGCTCAAGCAGGAGAGGCGGCCATTGTCACAGCGCGTGATCCGGCGGGACACGCAGGCGGGCGGGGCATTGTCACGGCGCGTACCCTCTTGGGGATGCGACGCCCCCTCGCGGCACTGACCTGCGCCATCATGCTGGCGGGCTGCAGCACACCCTCGGAGCAAAAGCCGCAAAACACCCAGCAGCCCGCCGCAGCGGCCGCGGCGAGTGAGTCCGCGGCGAGTCCGGCAGCGAGCCCGAGCCCCAGCCCCAGCGGCCCGCTCTTCACGCCGACCAACCCGGTGACGATGAACGTCAAGGGCTTCTGGTCGTGGGCGTTCTACGACCTGAAGGAAGACAAGATGTACGGGTCGACCCCGTACACGACGAGCGACACCGCGAGCATGGCGAAGGCCTGGGTCGCCGCGGACTGGCTGCGCCGGCAGGCCGAGCAGAACAAGCAGCCCGCGGCCGCCGCGCTGCAGGAGCTGACGCGCATGATCCGCGACTCCGAGACCGAGAACACGTTCAAGTACCACGTCCAGAACGGCAACCTCACCTCGATCAAGCGCATGATCACGACCTGCGGGCTCACGGAGACCAAGGGCACGCAGAACTCATGGAGCCTGACGCAGATGTCGGCGCGCGACGTGGCCCGGCTGGCGAAGTGCATCGGTGACGGCCGGGCGGCGGGGCCGAAGTGGACCGGCTGGCTGCTCAACGAGATGCGCAACGTGCGCGGGCCGGGTCGGTTCGGGCCGATCGAGGTGCTGCCGGCGGACGTACAGAAGACGACCGCGATCAAGAACGGCTGGCTCGCCCGGGACGACGGTCAGTGGCACATCGCGTGCATGGCCGTCGGCGACGGGTGGACGATCGGGGTCATGGCGCACTACCCGAGCACGCTGGGGAAGGACTACGGGACGAAGACGTGCCGGGAAGTGACGAAGCAGCTGCTGACCCAGCCGCCGCGCTGACCCGCCACATCCAGCCGCCGAGGGTCGCGGCGGCGATGAGGCCGGCGACGCCGCAGCCGATGACGATCTGCCGCGGCTCGAACCGGCCGACGAGCACGCCGCCGGCCACGTAGCCGATGAGGTTGGCGGCGTTGATCACGGCGCCGAACCGGGCGAAGAACGCCCCTCGCACGGCCGCGGGGACGCGCCTGGCGGCGATGACGCCGAGGAAGTTGTTCTCCGCTCCGTTCACGGCGCCGCCCAGCAGCCACAGGGGGTACACCAGCAACACCGCGGTGGCGAAGCCCGACAGCAGCACGACCAGCGCGGTCGCCAGGTGCATCAGCGCGAGGGCCCGGCCGAGTGCGCCGTCGTCTCGGGCGCGGGACGCGGCGAGCCATCCTCCGGCGAGCATGCCGGCCGTCCACGCCGCTTCGACGAGCCCGAACTCGGCGGGGCTGCCGCCGAGCGTCTCGCGGATGAAGAACACGCCCACGACCATGTCGACGTTGATCGTGAGCACGATGGCCCCGACCAGGCAGGTCAATGCGAGCAGGAATTTGTCGTCGCGGATTTTCCACGGTGTATGACCAGTGCCTGCCGCTTCTGCCGGCGCCGCAGTGCGGCGGGTGCGCAGCAGGAGCCCAGCGGCGACGACGGCCAGGTAGGTGACGGCGTCGATGAGCAGCGGGACGCGCAGGCCGAACGCGCCGACGAGCAGTCCGGCGAGGGCGGGACCGGCGAGCGTGCCGATCGAGTTGGCGGTCTGCCCGATCGCCATCGCCCGGCCGACGCCGTCGGGTCCGGCGCAGTCGGGCAGCAGCGCGTTGAACGTCGGTGAGGTCACCGCGACGCCGGCGGCCAGCAGCGCGACCAGCGTGATCAGCAGCCAGGTGCTGGTGGTGAGGGCCATCGCGGCGCAGCAGGCGGCCTGGCCGAGGCCGACGGTGGTGAGCAGGACGCGGCTGTCGACCCGGTCGACGAGGCGGCCGACGAGCGGGGCGAGCGCGACGACCGGCAGGACCGACGCGATGAGGACCGCTGCGACGGCGGATCCGCCCGCGCCGCGGTCCTGCAGCGCGAGCAGGATCGCGGTGGCGGCCATGAAGTCCCCGAGGTACGAGACGCCTCGCGCGACCGCGAGCAGGTACACGTCACGAGGAGATGCGAAGGACATACTTCGAAGTTAATGCTTCACATCTCGTGATCACCAGATGGTTGCCCTAACTGCGGGGAAAGGTCCGGTACGTCACGTTCACCTGGCGGGCGCCCTCCGGCGGGTCGGGACGGCGGGACCGCGCGTACCGCTCGAACAGCGCGAACACCTCGTCGTTGAGCGCCCTGAGCTCGTCCGCGGTGACCTGGATCTGCATGTCGGCCGAGGTCGCGGCCGTGTACCACGCGTAGGGCTCCTCATCGCGGCGGGCCAGCCACGCCCGCGCCCGGGCGTCCTCGATCTCCAGAAACATCAGCGACAGCTCCCGGTCCGCGGCCCGCTCCGCCGCGCCGCCCTCCGGGCCGGGCTCGATGTTGAGCCCCCGCAGCTGGCTGCGCCAGACCCGCTCCCGGCCGTCGCCGCGGCTCGGCGCCTGCTCGATCAGGTTGACCTTCGCCAGCTCGCGCAGGTGGTAGCTGGTCGCGCTGGGTGACAGGCCGCAGACCTCGGCGAGCTCCGTCGCGGTCGCCGGCTCCCCGCCGTCGAAGAGCCGGTCGAGGATGGCGATCCTCGCCGGGTGCGCGAGCGCGCGCATGGTCGAGGCGTCGCGGATGTTCGCTCGCACCGGGGTCTCATCAGCCACGCACCCAGGGTATTCATGGCCCTTCGGATGATCTAAGGTCAGACCTTTTTTCTTATCGTTGGGGATCTTCAACTGAGGGGGACTGGTGCGAGTACGTGGTTACGCCCCTGCTACGCCGTGCTGGACCGTGCTGACCAGCCCCGACGCTTCGGCCTCCGCCGACTTCTACACCGGGCTCTTCGGCTGGACGGTGGCGCCCGCCGACGACGGGACCACCACGTTCCTGCTGCGCGACCTGGCGGTGGCCGGTCTGGCCGCGGCGCCCGGCCGCCCGTCGGCGTGGCTGACCTACGTGTCGACCGAGGACGTCGAGGCGACCGCGGGCCTGGTCACCGACGCGGGCGGCAGCATGCTCGCCCCGCCGGCGCAGGCCGGGACGCGCGGGCGCAGCGCCCTCTTCGCCGACGCGGGCGGCGCGGTGTTCGGCGCGTGGCAGCGCGGGACGTTCGCCGGCACGCAGGTCGTCAACGAGTCGAACGCGATCTGCTGGAGCGAGGTCGTCACCCCCGACATACCCACGGCGGTGAGCTTCTACGGGAAGGTCTTCGGCTGGACCGAGCGCGCCGGTTCGGCGGGCGCCAACCAGGAGTACCACGAGTGGGTCGCGACGAACCGGGTGGTCGGCGGCATGAGCCCGATGGGCGCGCTCTACCCGCCGGGAACCCCCGCGCACTGGCGCACGATCATCCTGGTCGACGACTGCGCCGCGACCGCCTCGCGGGCCGAGTCGCTGGGCGGGCGCCTGATGGCCGGCCCGGTGGACGCGGGCATCGGTCAGGGCGCGTTCCTGCTGGACCCGACGGGTGCCGCGTTCCTCGCGTTCGAGCTGCTCCCCGAGCTGCGCGAGCACTTCTAGCCGCTGACCGTGGACATCGCCGCCGGCTGACGGTCGGCCGTTCGGCCGGGGCCACGGCGCGCCCCGGCCGGACGGAGGTAGACGTTCCACCCACCCGAGGCGGGTGAATCCGGAGGGTGATTTCCGAAATCACCCTCCGCGATTTCATCAGTACGCACCGATGCCCGCTACGTTCGGCGTCATGCGACCCCCGGCGCTGTTCGTGAAGGTGTACGAGGGCCGCGACGGCGACGGCCGCGACTGAACCGGCGGCCCTGGGTGGAGGGAGCGGCCGGCGCATGACCGATCCCAGCATGACGGCCGCGTGCACGGCCGGGCCGGAACTCGACGACGAGCCACTGCTGGTTCGTCCGTACGTCCGCCTGCTCGCGGACCAGCTCGCGGCCGACGAACCCTTCGACGACGAACCGGCGCCCGACGACCGATCCGAGGACGACGGCCGGCACGCGGGGACGCCCACCGACGTCCTCCCGACCCAGGCCGCCCGTCCGGGCAGGCGGGTCCGCTGGCGCCGCCTTGCCGTCGGCTCGGGCATGCTGGTGCTCGCGCTGGGCGCCACCGCCCTCGGGCTGGGCCTCGGCGACCGGCCCGCGGCGCCCGCCGCGAGCCCGGCCTGGACGCCGGCGCCGAGGGGTGGCCTCTTCGAGACGGCCGCCGCACCGGCCCTGCCGGCGCCGGACACGGAGGCGGCGTCGGCCGGGGCGTCGGCCGGGGCGTCGGACGCGCCGGCGACGGCCGGAGAGTCGTCCGTCCCCGGGAAGCCGCCGCTGCCCGGGGTGTCACCCGGCCCATCGGATGCCGTCCCGCCGAGTGGTGACCCCGCGCCAAGCGAACTGCCCGCCGTGTCACCGCCGCCCGGCGTCGAGTCCCGCACGGGCCGGATCACCGGCGCGTCCGGGCTGTGCCTCGACGGCAGCGCCTACCCGGACGACGGCGGCGACAAGGTCCGGCGGGCGGACTGCAACGGCAGCTCCGGCCAGGCATGGACCGTGGCGGGGGACGGCACCATCCGGGCCGTCGGCCGGTGCCTGCAGGCGTCGGGCGACCAGCTCCGCCTGCGCGGCTGCGACGGCGGACCGGCCCAGCGGTGGCGGTCCGGACCCGCGGGCTCGCTGATCAACCAGGCGTCGGGGCTGTGCCTCGGGAGCCTGGACAACGCGAACAGCAGGGCCCCGCAGCGGATGTCGGCCTGCAACCGGTCCGACGCGCAACGATGGACCCTGCCGTAGCGGTGCTCACGCCGCATCCCACAGGGGAATTGCGCCGATCGGTCGGTGTTTCGACCAACCACCGACGATCACGATCTGCCTATCTGTAACGGGGTGGGCACGTAGCGCGCTACTTCGGGAGGGCACTCCGAAGTGGCAGCGGCACCGGCGCGTGGAGCGCCGCCGGGTGGACGCGATGGCATCTCGGTCGTACCTCGCCGTCCTGGACCCCTGCCGATGAGGTGCACGGATGCTTACCGCACTACGCCTGGAATGCGACACCACGCCTGATCTCGCGGCCACCATGAAGCTGCAGATCCCTGCCCTGGCCTGGCACAGGACCGGGGTCGGCGAATGGCAACGCACCTACCACCCGAACGGGCGGGGCGTTCCGGTGCGGGTCGAGGCCGACCACGGCGGGCTGCGGTTCACCTTCCGGACCAGCGCGGAGGAGGCGCTGCTGCGCGACGTGCTGATCTCCACGTTCCGCAACGGCGAACAGGTCGGCGCCATGGCCCTCGCGGGTCACCCGGCGCTGAGAACGCTGCGCCGGCACCACCAGGGCATGATCCTGCTGAACGGTTCGCCGTTCGAGACGCTCGTCCTGGCCATCCTGGCCCAGGGCCGACCGGCCGAGGCGGTGCGGAAGGTGTTCCCCCGGCTCGCCGCCGCGTGCGGTGGCCTCACCCCGCAACGACTGTCCGCCCTGCCACTGCCCAGGCTGGCCCAGCTGGTCAGGCCGCTCGGCGAGGTCAAGGCCTCCCGCCTGCACGCCACGGCGGCCATCCTCACCAGGCGCGGCGCGACGGCGTTCGACCGGCTGATCGCCGGCTCCGGCTCGCTCGCCCTGAACTACCTGTTGTCGCTGCCCGGCGTCGGTACCCACACCGCCGCCCTCGTGGTGACGATCATCAACAACGTGCCCGACATGGTGCCGATCGACCAGCACCTGATGCGGGTCGCGTACCGCCTCGGCCTCACCGACCACGACGGCGGCCTCACCAAACCGGGCAGCCGCCGGGTCGCCGCGGACCTCCTCGCCTACGGCCCGGACCTGGCGCGCGTCCACCCCCTGCTCCAGCAGGTCGCCTACGACACGTGCACCGCAGCCACCCCGGACTGCCGTCGCTGCTTCCTCGCCGAATCCTGCCGCCACGCCGCCCGCACCGCCAGCGCCCGCGTCTGAACCAGCAGCGCCGACACGACGGTGGAAATGGGTGGAGGGGGTGGGGGGTGGGGCGTAAGGTGGTGGACCGCTTGACGGCCGCGGTGAGGTAGGCACCGCAGCGGACGTCCCTACGCGCCGGGTCGATGCGGTCCGGATACGCGAGCGAGCAGCTGCTGAGATTCCCCTGAAGGAAATCACCGTGCCCGCACTGGAAGACGAGCTCGCCGCTGAGCGAGCGCACCTGGAAGCCTCACGCAAAGCGCTCCGCAGGATGCGGGAGCATGCCGAGGATCTGTTCTCGACCGGGGATCAGGTGGCCGGGGACCCGTTCGCGGCGGAGACGCTGGGGCGGCATCTGGCCCGGCGGATCGCCGAGCTGGCGGACAGTCCCGACACGCCGTTGTTCTTCGGGAAGCTGGAGATCGAGCAGGACAAGTTCCATGTCGGGCGGCGGCACGTCACCGACGTCGCCGGAGAGCCGATGGTGCTGGACTGGCGGGCACCGATGAGCCGGAAGTTCTATCAGGCGAGCGTCAAGGACCCGCAGGACGTCAGCAGAAGGCGACGGTTCGGGTTCGTCAAGGGTGAGCTGACCAGCTTCGAGGACGAGAACCTGCAGGCCGGCGAGGAGCTCGGCACCAGCAGGATCCTGCTGGAGGAGATCGAGCGGCCGCGTGTCGGGCCGATGCGGGACATCGTCGCGACGATCCAGCCGGAGCAGGACGAGCTGGTGCGGGCGGAGCTGGACGAGTCGATCTGCGTCCAGGGGGCGCCGGGGACCGGGAAGACGGCGGTGGGGCTGCACCGGGCGGCGTACCTGCTGTACCTGCACCGGGAGCGGCTCAAGCGGTCCGGGGTGCTGATCGTGGGGCCGAACAGCGCGTTCCTCGGTTACATCGCGAGCGTGTTGCCGGCGCTCGGCGAGATCGAGGTGCAGCAGTCCACGATCGACGGGTTGCTCGGTACACCGGCGAAAACGGACGACGACGAGGCCGCGGCGAGGGTGAAGCACGACCCGCGGATGGCGGACGTGCTGCGCAGACGCCTTGAAGGCAAGATCCGGAGGCCGGAGGAGCCGCTGACGGTGTCCGACGGGTCCTACCGGTGGCGGGTGACGGCGGAGGCGCTGCGGCGGGTGGTCGACGACGTGCGGCGGGAGGCGCCACCGTACGGGATCGGCCGGGAGCGGGTTCGGGCCAGGATCGTGTCGCTGCTGATGCGGCAGTCGGAGGCGCGGCGCGGCGACTCGCCGAGCGAGGGCTGGCAGCGGCGGATGGGGAAGTCGCAGCCGGTGGTCGCGGTGCTGGATCACGCGTGGCCGGCGGTCACGCCGGAGCAGCTCGTGTTCGAGGTGCTCAGCGACCCGGCCGACGAGCTTCTCGAGCCGCACGAGCAGGCGGCGATCGCCTGGGCCAAGCCGCCGAAGACGGCGAGGTCCGCCCGTTGGTCGGCGGCGGATGCGGTGCTGGTGGACGAGGCCGCCGGACTGATCGACCGGGTGCCCTCGTTCGGCCACGTCGTGGTGGATGAGGCGCAGGACCTGTCGCCGATGCAGGCGCGGGTGATCGCCAGGCGCTCCGAGCACGGGTCGATCACGCTGCTCGGCGACCTCGCGCAGGGCACGGCGCCGTGGGCGGCGCTGGAGTGGCGGACCCTGCTGGCGCACCTGGGCAAGCCGGACGCGCGGGTGGTGCCGCTGACGACGGGGTTCCGGGTGCCGGCCGCGGTGGTCGCCCTGGCCAACCGGCTGCTGCCGGCGCTCGGTGTCGACGTGCCGGAGGCCCGGTCGCTGCGGACCGACGGCGCGCTGACGATCGGCGCGACGCCGTTGCAGGACGCGGTGCGGCTGGCGCTGACCTTCGAGGGGTCGATCGGGGTGATCGCGGCGGACGCGGCGGTCCCGGCGATCGCCGCCGTGGTGCACCATGAGCGGGTCACGGTGCTGCCGGCGAGCCTGGCGAAGGGTCTCGAGTACGACCACGTCATCGTCGTGGAGCCGGCCGACATCGTCGAGGCCGAGCCGCGCGGGCTGAACCGGCTCTTCGTGGTCCTGACGCGGGCGGTGTCACGGCTGGACGTTCTCCACGAACGTCCGCTTCCTGCACCGTTGGATAGGGTGTCGTGATCACGTCCCGGATGTCACTATCTCGAAACAGTGTGACAACCGGGAGGACGCGGAATGCGAGTAAGGGGTTACGCGCCGGGTACACCGTGCTGGGCCGAGGTCGGCAGCCCCGACCCGGTCGCCGCGCGGGCGTTCTACGGCGGCCTCTTCGGCTGGCAGTTCAACGACGACGGGCACTTCACGCTCAACGGCCGCGCCGTGGCCGGCCTGCGCACCGCCGGCCGGCCCGCGTGGCTGATCTCGATCTCGACCGACGACCCGGCCCGCACCGCCGAGGCGGTCCAGCGGGCCGGCGGGTCCGTAAAGGTGCCGCCGGCGAGCGTGCGGGACCTGGGCACGGCCGCCGTGTTCGCCGACGCCGGCGGCGCGGTCTTCGGCACGTGGCAGCGCAGCAGGTTCGGCGGGGCGCAGGTGTCGTTCGAGCCGGGCGCGATCTGCTGGTATGAGCTGGCCGCCCACGACCTGGACCGCACGGGCGCCTTCTACGGCGAGGTCTTCGGGTGGCACGCGGTGGAGACGGAGAACGCCGAGCCGTACTTCGAGCTGCACCACCACAACGACGCCGTCGGCGGGCTACTGCCGATCGACGGCCGGTTCCCCGCGGGTCTGCCGGAGCACTGGACGGTGTGTTTCATGGTCGACGACGCGGTCACGGCGTGCGAGCGGGTGGCCGAGCTGGGCGGCACGGTCGCCCGCAAGCCGATGGTGTCGTCGGCCGGCTGGTACGCCCGCGTCGCCGACCCGGCCGGCGCTCATTTCGCACTGATCGAGATTTCCGACGAGTACGGCTTTTCGGGCGGCCTCTAGTGAACGCTAGCCGCGGGTGATCTTGACGTCGTCGACGGCGGCCTCGATGAGGCTGGCGCCGGCGGCGTCGGTGGCCTCGATCAGCAGCTGGATCGTCTTGCCGGCGTAGGGCGTGAGGTCGGCGCTGGCCGCGGCCCACACCGCGTCACGGTCGGACGCCGCGCCGGCCCGGGTGAAGATCGCGGTCTTCGAGCCGTTCTGCACCACGCTGACCTTGAACCGGTCGGCGGCCGACGCGTTCGCGGCGTGCGCGAAGTACCACGACCAGCCCAGCGTGAGCGGGCCGGCGGCGGGCAGCGCGACCGACGGTGACCGCACGCCGGTCGTGCCGCCGTCGACGTCGTAGCTGCCGGCCGCGGCGCCCGCCCTGCGGCCGGTGACCAGGTCGTTGTCGCCGCTGACGGGGTCGCCGAGCTGCTTCGGGCCGTTCTGCGTGGTCGCCTCGGGGTTGCCGCGCTCCCACAGCCCGGCGGTCGCGGTGCCGCTGGTGGTGGTCCAGCCCTTGGCGGTCTCGAAGTCGTCCGACCAGACCGTGTCGCCGCCGCAGTACTGCGCCTGCTTGCCGACGATCCGGTAGACGCAGTCGGCGTACTCCGCGAGCTGCAGGCTCGCCTCCTTGTTGCGGGCCGTCTGCGCCGCGATCACGCTCGCCGGCGGGTAGAAGCCGCTGGCGGAGCCGGGCCCGGGGTACATCTCGAACGTGTAGGCGAAGATCCCCTGCGTCGCCCACAGCCAGTCGATGACCGAGCCGTCGGTGATGTAGAGGTCGCTGGACTGCTGGGCGGTGTAGCCGTTGGACTTCGCCATCCCGGCGCCGAGGGCCTCGAACGCCGCCTGCTGGTCGGCGTTGAGCCCGGGCACGGTGTCGGCGACCGTGTAGCCGAACGGCCAGAGGATCAGCTCCGAGAACGTGTGGAAGTCGATGCTCGCCTTGATCTGCTGGACCCCGTTGACCCGCCGGCTGAGCACGAAGTCGCGCAGCCGCTGGGTCTCGGGTGCGGAGAACGCCGCGTCGCCGTGGTAGGTCTCCGACGACGGGTTCGCCGACGATCCCCCGCAGCACCCGAACTTGTAGCTCCAGTTGCGGTTGAGGTCCGTGCCGATGCTGCTGGACCCGGCGCTCGGCTGGCGGTTCTTGCGCCAGTTGCGGTAGCCGCCCGTGGCGATGTCGTATTCGCCGCCGTCGGGGTTGAGGTCCGGCACGATCCACAGCTCGCGGCTGTCGACGAGCTTCGTGATGCGGGGATCCTTGCCGTAGCCGTCGGTGTACAGCTTCACCAGGTACAACGCCATCTCGACGGTCAGGTGCTCGCGGGCGTGCTGGTGGGCGCCGTAGAGGACCTCCGGCTCGTCCTCGTCGACCGCGACGTTGTCGGAGATCTTGATCAGTGGCATGTCGCGGCCCTGGAACGACTTGCCGATGCTCATCTTGCGGGCGATCGCCGGGTGGTCGGCGACGGCCTTGTCCAGCTCCGCGACCATCTCGGCGTAGTTGTGGTATCCCGAGTCGGCGGCGGGGAAGTCCTCGGCGCGGACCTCGGCGACGGCGTAGCCCTGGTCGCGCAGCTTGCGCACCTCGGACGGCAGGGCGGTGATCTCGGCCCGCCCGTGGTCGATCCCGTCGATCGCGGCGCCGCTGCGGGCCACCCGGTTGCGGTCCTCGAGGGTACGGACGCCCTCCACCACGTAGCTGCCGGACCGCTCGGCCGGCGCGGCGCCGGCGGGGTTGACCCCGACGAGCAGCAGCAGGCCGACGCCGGCGAGCGAGAGTGATACGGACAGCTTGCGGGCCATCGTGACTCCTTGGGTGGACTGCACCATCCAAGGTTTAAGCGCTATTGGTCCGCTTTGGTGGTGCTTTCACCCCCATCATCATCCCCGTTGAGCGCGGCGCGCAGTCGATCGCGCTTTTCCGTGCGGCGCTGGGCGGCACCGACCGCCTGCACGGAGGCCTCCTCGCGGAGGCTCTTCAACAGGAAGAAGGCGAGCGCGGCGGAGACCACCACGGCGATCATCAGCTTCAGCAGCACGCTGATGTCGAGCGGGACGGCGAACATCACCGCGGCGGCCAGGACGAAGAGCCCGAGCCGGGCGAGGGAGTACTTCAGCAGAGCGGACATGGTGTCGTTCTACGCCCAGACCTGCTGCGGCTCCGCCCGGCGCGCGGCGAGGGGCGTCGGCTTCTCGTACTCCCGAACGACCTCATACCGCGTGTTGCGCTCGACGGGCTGGAAGCCGGCGTCCCAGATCAGGTGGAGCAGGTCCTCGCGGTGCATCGTGTTGGGCGTGCCGTAGCTGTCGGCGTCATGGGTGATCTTGTACTCGACGACCGAGCCGTCGAGGTCGTCGACGCCGAAGTTGAGCGAGAGCTGGGCGACGGACAGGCCGTGCATGACCCAGAAGCACTTGACGTGCGGCACGTTGTCGAACATCAGCCGCGACACGGCGAAGGTCTTGAGCGACTCCGCGGGTGAGGCCATCTTCGTGCGGGCCTGCAGCTTGTTGCGGATCTTGCCGTCGGCGGAGTCGACGAAGTCGTGCTGGTAGCGCAGCGGGATGAAGACGGTGAAGCCGCCCGTCTCATCCTGCAGCTCACGCAGGCGCATGACGTGGTCGACCCGGTGCCGGGGCTCCTCGATGTGGCCGTAGAGCATCGTCGACGGGGTCCGCAGGCCCTTGCTGTGGGCGAGGCGGTGGATGCGGGACCAGTCCTCCCAGTGGCAGGCGTGGTCGACGATGTGCTGGCGGACCTCCCAGTCGAAGATCTCCGCGCCGCCGCCGGTCAGCGACTCCAGGCCGGCGTCGATCAGCTCGTCGAAGATCTCGTCCGCGGGCAGGCCGCTGATCTTCTCGAACCACTGGATCTCGGTGGCGGTGAACGCCTTGAGCTTGACGCCGGGCAGCGCGCCCTTCAGCTCGCGGAGCACCTTCGGGTAGTACTTCCACGGCAGGGTCGGGTGCAGGCCGTTGACGATGTGCAGCTCGGTGAGCTGCTCGTCCTCCATCTCCTTGGCCTTGGCGACCGCCTCGTGGATGCGCATCGTGTAGGCGTCCTTCTCGCCCGGCTTGCGCTGGAACGAGCAGTATGCGCAGCTGGCGGAGCAGACGTTGGTCAGGTTGAGGTGCCGGTTGACGTTGAACATCACCCGGTCGCCGTTGAGCTCGGTGCGCTTGTGGTGCGCCAGCTTCCCGAGCCAGACAAGATCGTCGCTCTCATACAGAGCGATGCCGTCTTCCCTGCTCAGCCGCTCGCCGGCGACGACCTTGGCCTCGAGTTCACGCTTCACACCTGCATCCACGAGGCCAGCGTACGTCGGCCCGTCCGGCGGGGAAGAGGCCCGGGCGCCAGTGCGGTGTTCATCTCTCTGTTCACCTCATCGCGAGCAAGCTGACATTGATCAGCTCTCGACGCTGATTGCTTCCGTGAGGTAAACAAAAGTGGGCAGAAACACGGTCGGGCGGCAGACCGACTGATCGATCGAACCTGATCGACCATTGGCGGGCAGACCGACTGGGGACGGTGGCATGGACGGATTGGTACTGAGGGCAGCGAGCTATCCCGGCGACGAGTGGGTTCCGCCTGCCCAAGCAGAGGAATCCGCGCAGGTCGCGGCCATGATCCCCAACCAGCGCGGGAAGCACTCGACCGGCCGGCGCGGCAGGATGTTCGTCGCCACGGTCGTGTGCACGCTGCTGTGCTCGCTGGTCCCCCGGCCCGCGTACGCCGATCCGGGCGGCGCGATCCCCGACACCGGCTCGCGGCCGATCGCGGCCGGCACGCTCCTCATGCCCGGGCAGACGGGCACCGGCACGCCCGTGCCCGTCGGTGGGAGCACCACGACGCAGCGCGGCCCGCTCGCCACCCAGCTCGCCACGCTCGAGGTGGCCGTCAGCACGCTCGGGCAGAAACGGCTCCAGGCACAGATCGACCTGGAGACCGCGCAGGCCGCGGCCGCCGACGCCCAGGACAAGCTGCGGCTGGCCACCGACCAGGTCACCGAGCTGCGCAGCCGGGCCGACTCGGCCGCCGCGGAGGCCTACAAGCGCGCGACGGGTCTCGGCCCGCTCGACGGCTATGCCCACAACCTGCACCAGTTCGGCCTGCTCGCCCCGGGCCTCGGTCAGCAGCCGGGCAGCCAGGAGGACGCCCGTGGCCTGCTGCGCGCCGAGCAGGAGGAGGCGGCCGCCAAGCAGCAGTACGAGCTGGCCCAGTCGACCTACCTCGCCGCGCAGAGCACGTTCGTGCCGCTGGACTCCGACTTCAGGATCAAGGACGCCGAGTTCCAGAAGCTCAAGGCCGACAACGAGGCGGCGGTCCTGCGGATCGCCGCGGAGGACGCGGCCGCCGAGCAGGTCCTCGGCACCGTGGACAACGTGCCGGTCGACGGCATGGTCGCCAACCCGAAGGCCATCCAGGCGCTGAACTACGCACTCGGCAAGATCGGCAGCTGGTACGTGTGGGGCGACGAAGGCCCCAGCACCTTCGACTGCTCGGGGCTGGCCTACTGGTCCTACGGGCAGGTCGGGGTCCGCGTGCCGCGGGTCGCCAACGACATGTACCACGGCACCCACGCGATCCAGGCGACCAAGCGCACCCTCGGCGACCAGCTGCTCCCGGGCGACCTGGTGTTCTTCGCCAGCGACTCCAGCGACTGGCGCTCGATCTACCACATGGGCATCTACGTCGGCGGCGGCAAGATGGTGCACGCGCCGACCACGGGTGACAAGGTGAAGATCGGGCAGGTCAAGTGGTCGCGCTTCTTCGGCGCCACCCGGATCTTCGACGCGGTGCGGGCACCGAACGCGACCCCGACCACGACGGCGCCGTCCTCGACCCCGCCGTCGTCGACGCTACCCTCGTCGACCCCGCCGTCCTCGACGCCCCCGTCCTCGACGCCGCCGACGTCGACGCCACCGACGTCCACGCCACCCTCGTCCGCACCGCCGTCGTCGGCGCCGCCGTCGTCCGCGGCACCCACGACGACGACCGCACCGCCGCCCGCGCCGGAGCCCACCGTCGACGAGACGTCGAAGGCGCCGAGCACGCCGGCCAGCAGCGCCGCGGCGCCCTCGAAGTCGGCGCTCAAGCCGTCCGCGGCCGGGGCCAGCACGACCGCGCAGACCACGGCGTCCGCGTCAGGCAACTGAGCTACCTGTTCCACCGGACCGGCTCACGGGTCTCCCGTGGCCGGTCCGTTCGTTTCCGAACAAATCCGGCGTCCGCGCAGGCGGATGATCCAAAACCCGACCGAGGTCCGGTCCAGCGTTCCGTGACTCGATGTGGCACCGTGGACGCGTGACTGGCGGCGGGGGCACGCCGGAAGCGCGACGACGCCCGGGCAGGGCACGGTCATGGAGGGCAGCAATGGACGAGCGGGAGACACGGGACGGCGCACGCGACGAGGGGGTGCGGGCCGGCTCCCCGTTCGGCTTCCCGCCCGGCGCGCAGCCGCAGGCCACGAACCCGGCGGCCGGCACCGACGCGGAAGCACTCGACGACCTGCCGCCGCTGCCGCCACCGCCACCGGTCGGCGCCGAGCTGCCGCCGGACACGCCGGAGGAAGTGGTCCCCGACGCGGCGTACGAGCTCCCGCCCACCCCCACCGACGGCGCCCTCTGGCCCGGCGGCGACCCCTTCGCGGACGCCGCCGACGACGAGGACGACCCGGAGGTCGCGGCGATGGTCGCGGCGTTCCACTCGACCGACACCGCCGTGCCCGCGTCCGACGGGCTGTCCGAGGCACCCGACACCCCCGAAGGCCTGGACGCCGGCGTGAGCCCCGCGGGCCTGGGCCCCGCCAGCACCGGCGTGGACGCCGGGTTGAGCCCCGCGCCGAGCGGCTCGCTGAACGAGGCGCCCGACCAGCGGCCGGCCGGTCCCGACGGGCCGCGCCGCCGCGCCGAGCCCGAGGCGGACGTGATCGCCGCCGCGCTCTCCGCCGAGCCGCCGGCGTTCCAGCTGCCGAGCTTCGACTCCGTCGCCGGGACGTACGGTCCCCCGCCCGGCGAGTCCACGCCGTACTCCGGCATCCACCCCGCGGAGCCGGAGTCCTCGGACGTGGCGGCGCCGCCGTTCGCGCCGGTTCCGGTGTCTGGCTTCGGGGCTCCCGCCGCGTCGATCGAGGACCCGGTGTCGCCGGCCGCTGGTTCGCCGGTCGACTCGCCCGCTGGTTCGCCCGTCGCTGGTTCGCCCGTCGCTGGTTCGCCGGTCGCTGGTTCGCCGGTCGGGGGTTCGTCGGTCGGGGGTTCGTCCGAGGAATCGTTGCCGCCGCTGCCGAGCCGGGCGCGGGCGCCGCGGCCGCTGCCGGAGTCGTCGTGGGACGCGTTCGCGCTGCCGTGGAGCGCGCCCTCGCCCTCCGATTCACCCGCCGCCGGCGCTTCACCTTCTGGTTCACCTGCTGAAGCGCCTGTTTCCGAGCCGCAGGTGGTGCATCCGTTCGCGGTGCAGCGGCCGTCCCTGCCGTTCCCACCCGCCGCCGAGCCCGCTCCGGCTGCTGCGGCCGAGCCCGCCGTCGAGCCCGCCGTCGAGCCTGTGCTCGCGCCGATCGACCGGCCCGTCGTCGACGTGCCCGCCGAGCCGCTGATGGCGCCCGGCTCGTCCGCTCCGGTCTCCTCCGCTCCGGTGGTGCTGCCGGTCGCCGGGGCGTTCGCCGCCGCCGTGGTCGCCGCCCGGGCCAGCGCCTCCGTGCCCGGCGCCCACTTGGTGACCGCCGAGGAGGCCGAGCAGGCCGCCCGCGCCGCCGCCACCCCGACCGTGTACCGCACCTCCATGGCCCTCCCCCAGTCCATGGCCGGTCCGGGCGCGTCTCCCTCCGGCGCCTTCGCCGCCGCTGGTCAGGACGCCTCGCCTGCCGCGGCGCCGGTCGACCCGATCCCGGGGCCGGAGCCGTCGCCGCTCCCCGGCCCGGAGCCGTCGCCGTTCCCGAGCCCGGAGCCCGTGCCCACGCCGGAGCCGGCACCGTTCCCACCGGCGCCGGAGCCCGAGCCGATCCCGACGCCGTACCCGCCGACTCCCCCTGCGCCCGAGCCCACTCCCGTGCCGGAGCCGGAGCCGACGCCGCAACCGTTCCCGGTGCCTGAGCCGTCCCCGGTCCCGGGCCCCGGACCCGCGCCGTCGCCGCCGTTCCCCGGGCCAGGGCCGCAGCCGCCGTCGCCGTTCCAGGCGCCCACGCCGTACACGACGCCGTCCTCCCAGCACCCGTGGGGCACCTCCGACGCCGGCCAGCCCGCGGCCGCTGCCCCCGGACAGGACGGGGCGCCCGCTTGGGCTCAGCCGGCCGCCGGAGTACCGCAGCCGCCCGCCGGACCGCAGCAGCCGCCGGCCCCTGCACAGCCGTGGCTGGCTGGCCAGCAGCCCGTGTCGACCCCGCCCGGCCAGAGCTGGACTCGGCCCCCGGCGCAGCAGCCCTGGCAGGCTCCCCCGGCCCAGCCCGCCCCCGGCGGCTACGGCCCCCCTGCCCAGCAGCCCCCGGCCTACCAGCCCCCGCCGCAGTACGGCACCCCCAGCCAGCCCGGCCAGCACGGACAGCCCGGCCCGGCGGGCCAGTACGGCGTTCCGGGCCAGTACGGCACCCCTGCCCAGCACGGCGCTCCCGGCCAGCAGGGTGTTCCTGGACAGCACGGCGCCCCTGGGCAGCACGGCGCCCCTGGACAGCCCGGCCAGTACGGCGTCCCGGGCCAGTACGGCACGCCCGCCCAGCACGGTGCGCCGGGTCAGTACGGCACGCCCGCTCAGCCCGGGCAGTACGGCACCCCGGCCCAGCACGGTGTTCCTGGTCAGCACGGCGCTCCGGGGCATTCGGGTGCCCCGGGCCAGCACGGCGCCCCGGGGCAGCCTGGTCAGTGGGGTGCCCCGCAGCCCGGCCAGCAGGGCGCCACGGGCCAGTACGGCACGCCACCTCAGCACGGCCAGCCCGGCCCGGCGGGTCAATACGGCGCTCCCGGCCAGCCCGCCCAGTACGGCACGCCCGGCCAGCCCAACACCTACGGAACGCCAAGCCAGCCCCCGGCCCCGCCCGCGCAGGGATGGGCCGCCCCGCCGGCGTCAGCCCCGCCCGCGCAGGGTTGGACCGCACCGCCGGCACCCGCCCAGCCCAGCTGGCAGCAGCCGCAGGGCCAGCAGCCCGCCGCCGCACCGGGCGAGCAGGGCTGGGCCGCCGCCCCCGGCCAGGGCTGGGCCCCGCCGCCGGCCGCTCAGGCCTGGCAGCCAGGCGCCGGCCATACGGGCGAGCAGGTCTCCTCTCCCCCGGCACCCTCCTGGCAGTCGCCCCCGGCTCAACCGGCATCAGCCCTACCGGCGTTCGCCCCACCCACCTCTGGCGCACCGGCCTCCAGCACCCCGCCGTTCGCCCCGCCGCCGTCGTCCGACTCGGCACCACCCGCGTTCGCCCCGCCGACCTCGGGCGCACCGGCCTCGACCCCACCCGCGTTCGGCGCACCGGCCTCGGCACCGCCCGCGTTCGCACCACCCACCTCGAGCGGACCGGCCTCCAGCACCCCGCCGTTCGCCCCACCCGCATTCGCACCGCCGCCGTCATCTGACTCGGCACCGCCGGCGTTCGCACCGCCGACCTCGGGCGCACCGGCCTCGGCCCCACCCGCGTTCGGCGCACCAGCCTCGGCACCGCCGGCGTTCGCACCGCCGTCCTCGGACTCGACGCCGCCCGCGTTCGCGCCCCCCACCTCGGGTGGACCTGCGTTCGGCGCGCCGGCCTCGGCACCGCCGGCGTTCGCACCGCCGTCCTCGGACTCGACACCGCCCGCGTTCGCACCACCCACCTCGAGCGGACCGGCCTCCAGCACCCCGCCGTTCGCCCCACCCGCATTCGCACCGCCGACCTCAGGTGGACCGGCCTCGGCCCCACCCGCGTTCGCGCCCCCCACCTCGGGTGGACCTGCGTTCGGCGCGCCGGCCTCGGCACCGCCCGCGTTCGCCCCGCCGTCCTCGGACTCGACACCGCCCGCGTTCGCACCGCCCACCTCGGGCGGACCGGCCTCCAGCACCCCGCCGTTCGCCCCACCCGCATTCGCCCCGCCGCCGGCGGCGGGTGGGCCGGGTGCGGGCACTCCGCCGTTCGCGCCGCCCGCCTACGGAGCCCCAGCGTCGGAGCCGCCCGCTTCGGCGCCACCGAGCTCCGGGGCAGGGTCGTACACCATGCCATCAGCATCACCGTCGGACTCCATGCCGCCGGTCTCCTTGCCGGGCGCTGTGTCCGGATCGTTCACCATGCCGTCCGCGACGCCGTCACAGTCGACGCCGCCGAGTTCCGCGCCACCTAGTTCGGGGGCTGGGTCGTACACCATGCCATCAGCGTCACCGTCAGACTCCATGCCGCCGGTCTCATCGCCGCCGGCCTTCTCCATCCCCTCGGCGAGCCCGTCGGATTCCACGCCGCCGGTGTCGGCGCCGCCGAGCTGGGCTCCCGGTGGGCAGGCGTCAGGCTGGACGCCACCGCCGCCGGCCGCTGACTCGGTGTCGGCGCCGTTCGCGCCGAGCTGGGCCGCGCCGGCCGCAGACCCCTCCGCGCCGTCTGCGTCCTCCGCTCCCTCGGCTCCCTCCTCTCCTGCCGCGCCCGCGGCGTCTGCCTGGGCGCCGCCCCCGTCATCGCCGGACTCAGGGCAGGGCTGGGCGCCGCCGCCTTCCTCCGACGGGCCGCCCGCCTACTCGGTGCCGACCGCCCAGCCCGAGCTGCCCCCGCTGCAGCAGACGGGCTGGGGCGCGCCCGCCTGGACCCCGTCCGAGCCGCCGTCGGCGGGTCCCGAGCGGGACGACCGGCCGTCCAACGACAGGACGCCCGGCGCCGTCTACCCGTCGAGCGGCGCACCCGCCAACCCGTCTCCTCCGCCGCATCAGCAGCCGCCCGCGATCCCCCCGCCTGCGTCCGACGAGACCCAGGTGGTGAGCGACGCGGGCCCTTCGCCCGCGGCGGAAAGCTACGGAAAATGGGCTCGGAACCATCGCGGCTCTGCGGGCACAGTCTATGGCGGGCAAGGTGTCACCCCGGTGACAACAGCCTCGGCCGACGGCGGCAGCAGTCCTTTGGAGAACTCCGGCTCGCTGACCGGGCACATCTTGAGTCAAGGCACGCAGGAAGCGGACGAGGACGACGACGAGCCGGCCCGGTCCAGCAACCTGAAAGTCATGGTCATCATCGCGGTCATCGTGGTGGTGCTCGTGGTGGGCGGTTACCTCGCTGTCACGTTCTCCAAGTCATTCATGGAGGACATGTTCAGCGGCGTACCGCAGAAATAGTGAGGCACGACACCTCGATGCGGGGTCGGTGAGCGAGATCGGATAAGCTGAAGGGTCTCCAATCGGAAGGTCCCAGCTCCTTGCTGCTCGCTGACCCCAGTTCGTTCCCCTCCATCTTCGAATCCACCGATGAGCCGGGCTTCGCCGGCCTCGGTCTGCCCGCCAGGTTGGTGCGCGCACTCGCCGACCAGGGCATCACCGATCCATTCCCCATCCAGGCCGCGACGGTCCCCGACGTCCTCGCGGGCCGTGACGTGCTGGGCAGGGGGCGCACCGGCTCGGGCAAGACGCTCGCGTTCGGCCTGCCGCTGCTGGCCCGGCTGGCGGCGAGCGGGCGGTCCCGTCCGCATGCGCCGAAGGCGTTGATCCTCGTGCCGACGCGCGAGCTCGCGATGCAGGTCAACGACGCGCTGACGCCACTGGCGAAGACGCTCGGCCTGTTCTGCAAGACCGCCGTCGGCGGCGTGCCGTATGACCGGCAGATCTGGTCGCTCGAGCGGGGGGTCGACGTGCTCGTCGCGACGCCCGGCCGCCTCGGTGACCTGATCAAGCGCGGGGTCTGCCGGCTCGACGCGGTGGAGGTCACCGTGCTCGACGAGGCCGACCAGATGGCCGACATGGGCTTCCTGCCGGAGGTCACCGAGATCCTCGGGCAGACGCCGGCCGGTGGCCAGCGCCTGCTGTTCTCCGCGACGCTCGACAAGGACGTCGACTCGCTGGTCAAGCGCTTCCTGGTCGACCCGGTCACGCACTCGATCGAGCCGCCGACCGCTTCGGTCGGCTCCATGGACCACCACGTGCTGCTGGTCCCGCCGAATGACAAGTTCGCCATCGCCGCGTCGATCGCCGCCCGCAAGGGCCGCACGATCCTCTTCGTGAAGACGCAGATGGCCGTCGACGAGCTGGTCGAGCAGTTCGCGGCCGTCGGCGTGCGGGCCGGTGCCCTGCACGGCGGCAAGACGCAGCGGGTGCGCACGCGCACGCTCGCCGAGTTCAAAGAGGGCACGTGCAACGTGCTGGTGGCGACCGACGTCGCGGCGCGTGGCATCCACATCGATGACGTGTCGCTGGTCGTACATGTCGACCTCCCGCGTGACCAGAAGGACTATCTGCACCGTGCCGGGCGGACCGCGCGGGCGGGGGCCGCGGGGACGGTCGTGACGCTGGTGCTGCCTCGGCAGCGGCGGCGGGCTGCGGCGCTGCTCGCGAAGGCCGGGGTCACCCCGACCGAGCTGCGGGTGCGGGCCGGCGACCCGGCGTTGGCCGAGGTCACGGGCGCTCGGCAGCCGAGCGGTGTGCCGGTGCGCATCCAGCGCAGTGCCCCGTCGCACGGTGGTCGTCCGGCCCGGCGGCCGAATCACGACCATGATCGTCGTCCACGGCGTTAGTCGCTGACGACAAGGGCGGTCCGCGTATGGTGCGGACCGCCTTTTTGTCGTACCCATCGGATAGCGTCGACGCATGACGGTGCTTCCTCGGGCGTTCGCGTGGCAGCGGACCGACACGACAGGCGGCGAGTTCGTCACGCTCGACGATCGCCGCGGGCTCTATGCCAAGGGCACGGCGTTCGCCGCCGACAACGCGTTGTATTCGTGCCGATATGACCTGCACACCGACGAGGGCTGGGCGAGCACGCGGCTGGAGGTGACGACCGAAGGTGCGGGCTGGCGACGGACGCTGCGCATGGAGCGGGCCGCGGGCCGGTGGCGGGTCACCACCGGCGAGCAGGGCGATCTGGAGCGGGTGCTGCCGACGGCGCCGTTCGCGGGCATCGAGGAGCCCGACCGGCTGCATCAGGTGCTCGACGTCGACCTCTACAACTCCCCGCTGACCAACACGTTACCCGTGCGCAGGCTGGGCCTGCACCGCGCGGAGCCCGGCACGGTGGCGACGATCGAGGCGGCGTGGGTCCTGCTGCCCAGCTTGGCCGTGTTGCCGATGCAGCAGGTGTACGAGGTGCTGCCCGGCCGACGGGTCCGCTATTCCTCGGAGGGTTTCGCGGCCGACCTGGAGCTGGACACGGACGGTTATGTGGTCGACTATCCCGGGCTTGCGACGCTGGCCTAGGCCGGGGGCTGGGTGCGGCCTTCCCACTTCGTGGAGAGGGCGATCGCCGTGCGCGTGCGGGCGATGCCGTTGACGCGGTTGAGGTCGATGATGAGCCGTTCCAGGTCGCCGATCGTCTTCACGCGCGCCTTGCACAGAAACGATTCCTCGCCCGCCATGAAGTAGCAGGATTCGATCTCCTGATGCTCGCGGAGGGCCTCGAGGATGTCGTCGGTGTCGCCGTTGCTGTCGTGCACGATGCCGATGATGGCGGTCAGCGGCAGCCCCATGGCTTCCGGGTGGATCTCGGCGCGGTAGCCCTGAATGACCCCCGACGACTCGAGCTTGCCGACGCGTTCGTGCACGGCCGGCGCGGACAGGCCCACCTTCCGGGCCAGCTCCGCGTATGGAAGCCGGGCGTTGTCTCGAAGCAGGTCGATGAGTTGTCGATCGATCGCATCCATCGCGTCCAGCCTAATGGTCAGGGTTTTAGCACAGCTAATTACCCAACACGTGCGATTTCCTCGTTTCCCGGACACGGCACGCTAGCGGTGCTGTAATGGGCGTACATCCCAGGATGACTCGTGCTTTCAGCTTGCCGCATGGGGGTGCGCGGGCCCGATCGAGCCACCCATGGGTTAAGGAGGGGCCGTGGAGACGGGAGATCGTCTGCTGACGCCCGGCGAAGTCGCCGCCTTGTTTCGTGTCGACCCCAAAACGGTGACACGCTGGGCTGCGGCCGGCCGGATCAGCAGCATCCGAACCCCGGGGGGACACCGGCGGTTCCGGGAATCCGAGGTGCGGGCACTGCTCGAAGGAGACGAGACGCTCGACGACACCTCTAACGGGAATGGCCGAGTTCACCCGACCAACGAGTGAACAAGGTATGAGTGACGCCGGCAGCGTCGAGGACCTTGCCGGCGATGAAGTCAACGAGTTGGGCGGCCGTGGCCGCCGCTCCGGCCGAGTAGAAGCCGGGGCTGGCGGGGAGGACCACGGCGCCGGCGTCATGCAGGGCGATGAGGTGCTCCAGGTGACTGCGGGTCACCGGGGTCTCTCTCGGGACGACGACCACTGGACGGCGCTCCTTGAGGTTGACCTCGGCAGCCCGCTGCAGCAGGTCCTTGGAGAGGCCGATCGCGATGCCTGCGCACGCCGCGGTGCTCGCCGGCACGACGAGCATGCCCTTGACCTGGTACGACCCGCTGCTGGGACCGGCGGCGAGATCACCGGCGGGCCAGTAGGCGACGTCTGCTCCTGTCGCTTCCTGCCCCACCCAGGTGGCCAGGTCGTCCTTCCAGTGCGCGTCGCGGAAGGGTGCGCCGGTCTCGTCGAGGATCGTGAGCCGGGCGGCGCGTGACACGACGAGGTCGACGGCCTCGCCCGCGTCGAACAGCGCCCGGATCACCGCGGCCGCGTATGGCGTGCCGGACGCCCCGGACACCCCGACGACCCAGGGCCTGCGCTGATCCACCACGCGGTCAACTCTGCCACAACTGACCAGCCCGCTCGGAAAGTGTCATACCGGGTTGGCAGGATGGTGGGCATGGCACGCGGCTTTCCGTACGCAGACCTCAACGCCTTCCTCGCCGACCTCCAGCGGGCAGGTGAGCTGCATCGCGTGTCCGCACCCGTCGACCCGCACCTGGAGATCAGCGAGATCGTCACGCGGACCGTCCGGGCGGGCGGACCGGCGCTCGTGTTCGACCGGCCGACACGTGGCGACATGCCGGTCGCGATCAACCTGTTCGGCACCGAGCGGCGGATGGCGATGGCGCTCGGCGTCTCCCATCTCGACGAGGTCGGCGAGCGCATCGGGTCGCTGGTCAAGCCGGAGCTGCCGGTCGGCTGGGCGGGCATCCGCGACGGCATCGGCAAGCTGCTGCAGCTCAAGGCCGTGCCGCCGAAGCACGTGAAGACCGCGCCCTGCCAGGAGGTCGTCTACAAGGGCGACCAGGTGGACCTCAACCGGCTCCCCGGCCTGCAGATCTGGCCCGACGACGGCGGGATCTACCACAACTTCGGGCTGACCCACACGAAGCACCCCGAGACCGGCAAGCGCAATCTCGGGCTCTATCGGCTGCAGCAGCACTCGCACAACACGCTCGGCATGCACTGGCAGATCCACAAGGACTCGACCGCGCACCACGCGGTGGCCGAGCGGCTCGGGCAGCGGCTGCCGGTCGCGATCGCCATCGGCGCCGACCCCGTCGTCTCCTATTCGGCGAGCGCCCCACTGCCGTCCGACATCGACGAATACCTGTTCGCCGGGTTCCTGCGCGGCGAGCGGGTCGAGATGGTCGACTGCCTGACCGTGCCGCTGCAGGTGCCGGCCAATGCGCAGATCGTGCTCGAGGGCTATCTGGAGCCCGGCGAGCGCCTGCCCGAGGGGCCGTTCGGCGACCACACCGGGTTCTACACGCCGGTCGAGGACTTCCCGGTGCTGCACGTCGAGTGCATGACGACCCGCAAGCAGCCGATCTACCACTCGATCATCACGTCGAAGCCGCCGCAGGAGGACCTGGGCCTCGGCAAGGCGACCGAGCGGATCTTCCTGCCCCTGCTGAAGATCATGATCCCCGACATCGTCGACTACGACCTGCCCGCGGCCGGCGTGTTCCACAACTGCGTGATCGTGTCGATCCGCAAGCGCTATCCGAAGCACGCGCAGAAGGTGATGAGCGCCATCTGGGGCGCGCACCTGCTGTCGCTGTCGAAGCTGATCGTGGTCGTCGACGAGGACTGCGACGTGCACGACTACGCCGAGGTCGCCTTCCGCGCCTTCGGCAACGTCGACTACAAGCACGACCTGCTGATCACCGAGGGCCCGGTCGACCACCTCGACCACTCGTCCTATCAGCAGTTCTGGGGCGGCAAGGCCGGCCTCGACGCGACCCGCAAGGGCCCGTCGGAGGGCTACCATCGCGGCTGGCCGGAAGAGATGCTCATGTCTCCCGAGGTCGTGGCGCGCGTCGACAAGCGCTGGAGAGAGTATGGGTTCAAGTGACGCTCGCTGAGGCACCCCCGAGCCGGGTCAAGGCTTTCCTGCGGCTCGTCGCGATCGAGCACTCGGTGTTCGCGCTGCCGTTCGCCTATCTGTCGGCGCTGACCGCGATGACCGTGCACGGCGGTCACGTCAACTGGGCCGATCTGCTCCTGGTGACGATCGCGATGGTCGGCGCCCGCACGTTCGCCATGGCCGCCAACCGGATCATCGACCGCCACATCGACGCCCGTAACCCGCGCACCGCTCAGCGCGAGCTCGTCACCGGCGCCGTCAGCGTCCGCACCGCGTGGACCGGCGCCGCCGTTGCCCTCGTCGTGTTCCTCGGCGCCGCCGCCCTCCTCAACTGGCTGTGCCTGGCCCTCGCCCCGCTCGCCGTGGTGCCGCTGGTCCTCTACCCGTATGGCAAACGCTTCACCAACTGGCCGCACGCGCTGCTCGGCCTGGCGCAGATGGTCGGCCCGGTCGGCGCCTGGCTCGCCGTCACGGGCGACCTGCGCGGCTCGGGCCCCGCCTGGGTGCTCGGCGCCGCGGTCGGCCTGTGGATCGGCGGCTTCGACCTCATCTACGCCTGCCAGGACGCCACCGTCGACCGCGAGATCGGCGTCCACTCCGTCCCCTCCCGCTACGGCGTCCCCTTCGCCCTGCACCTGTCCAGCGCCGCCCACGTGGTGACGTTCGGCCTGTTCGTGTGGTTCGGCCAGCTCGTCGACCTCGGCTGGCTGTGGTGGATCGGCCTGGCCGCCACGGCCGTCGCCTTCATCTACGAGCACTCCATCGTCCGCCCCGACGACCTGTCCCGCGTCAACCGAGCCTTCTTCACCGCCAACGGCTTCGTGGGGATCGCACTCTTCGTGTTCGCCCTCCTCGACCTGACCGTCTTAGGCGGCCTCCGCCCCTGACCCATCTCCCCGCCCCCGACCCCGCCCACGTCGACGCCTGGCACCCACGTCGGACGCTGACGCCCACGCTGCCGGACGGAAGCCTTCCCACAGACGTCACCGGCGCCGGGGCGCGTGATGCGTGGCCTTCCGCACGAACGTCGCCGGCGTCGGACGCTGACGTCTACGCTGCCGTTCGGACGGAACCTTTCGCACGGACGTCGCCGGCGCTGGGTGCATGGTGCGTGGCCTTCCGCACGAACGTCGCCGGCGTCGGACGCTGACGTCCACGCTGCCGTTCGGACGGAACCTTTCGCACGGACGTCGCCGGCGCTGGGTGCATGGTGCGTGGCCTTCCGCACGGACGTCGCCGGCGCGAGCGTTGACGTCCACCCTGCCGCCGAACGCGAAGCCTTCCCGCGGACGTCACTGGCGTCGAGCGCGGGCCTTCACAAGTAGGTCAGCGTCCACGCCGGCGTCGCACGCAGTTGTCGACGTTCCGCGCAGACGTCGGACACGGGCGTCAGGCGTGGGACCTCGCGCAGCCGTGGGCAGTTAGCACTCACGTTGACGTCGCCGCCAACCCGAGCGTCGTCAGCTCCAGCAGCTGACCCCCACTCCACCGACAGCCGACCGCGGCCGATCCGGTGTGAGGCGGGCAACGCCGCCGATCCGGTCGAGGCGGACAACGCCGCCGCTGCCGCTCGCCGCTGCCGCCCGCCGCCGCTGCCGCCCACGGCGACGTCCACCGCTGCGGCATTCCACCGACCCGGGGTCCAGCAGCGTGGTGATCCAAGGACCGAACTGGTCATCATGACAGCCGGAGCCATCCTTGGATCACGCCAGCGCGACGCCGACCGAACAGGACCAGACATCGGCAGGCGGCACCCCAGCGAAGACCCAGAGCCGGTCGACCCGTGCTCGTGCGGCAGACACCCGGCTGTCCAGCGGACGGGCCATCCCTCTGCGGCATCCACCGACCCGACGCCCGCCAGCGTGGTGATCCAAGGACCGAACCGGCCGTCATCACAGCCAGAACCATCCTTGGATCACACCAGCGCGACGCCGACCGAACAGAACCAGACATCGGCGGGTGGCACCGCAGCGGAGACCCAGCGCCGGACGATCCGGACCGGCGCGGCCCGCTCTGCTGTCCGGGAGATGGGCCACCCTCTACCCCATCCACGGACTGGCGCCCGTCAGCGTGGTGATCCAAGGACCGAACTGGTCGTCATGACCGCCGGAACTGGACTTCGATCAAGTGGCGGTGGGCAGGGCGGCGGTGTGAGGCGGTGGTGGGGTGGGGGTCAGACGCCGGCGTAGGAGTGGAGGCCGCTGGCTACGAGGTTGACGCCGAAGAGGTTGACGAGCATGGTCAGCCAGCCGACGACGGCGATCCAGGAGGTGACGCGGCGGCTGACGCTCGGGGTGGAGCGGGCGTGGAGGTAGCAGGCGTAGACGACCCAGGCGATGAAGGACCAGACCTCCTTGGGGTCCCAGTTCCAGTATCGGCCCCAGGCTGCCTCGGCCCAGATGGCGCCGGCGATGACGCCGAAGGTCCAGATGGGGAAGGCGAAGGCGTGGACGCGGAAGGTGACGCGTTCGAGGGTGTCGGCCTGGGGGATGCGCTCGCCGAGGCTGTACGGAAAGTTGCGCTTGCCCTGGTCGTGGCCGGTGCGGATCAGGTGCATGGCGGCGGCGACGAAGCCGACGAGGAAGATGCCCGAGGCGATCGAGGCGGCGCCGACGTGGATGACGAGCCAGTAGGACTGGAGCGCGGGGACGAGGGGGCCGACCGGGACGTACAGCGTCATGCCGGCGATCGCGAGCAGGATCGACGCGACCAGGGTGACGAAGAGGCCCAGGTGCCGGAGGTTGCGCCACTTGAACAGCACGACCAGCCAGGCGGAGACGCCCACGAGGGTGGCGGTCATGACGAACTCGTACATGTTGCCCCAGGGGGCCCGGTCGGCGGCGATGCCGCGGGTGACCAGGGCGCCGACATGGGCCAGGTAGCCGAGGACGGTGAGACCGACGGCCGCGACACCCGCCCACCGAAGCCCCGAACCCGAAGAGTCCGGCTTATCCGAAAAATCGGAAATGTCCGCGGAGGAAAGGGGAGCCGAGGAAAGGGGAGCCGAGGAAAGGGGAGCCGAGGAAAGGGGAGCAGGGGAAGAGGAGGCCGGAGAAGAGGAGGCCGGAGAAGAGGAGGCCGGAGAAGAGGAGAGCGTGGAAGAAGACGACGCGGCAGAGGAAAGCGCGGAAGAGGTGGAAGCCGCGGCGGCCACCGGGATGGCTTCGACCGCTGGGGCACCAGCAGTCATCAGCGCGCGCTGGCCGACGAGGCTGCGGGCGCCGAACGCGTATTCGACGGCGTACGCCAGCATGGCCAGGACGTAGCTGAAGATCGTGACGACCAGCAGCTGATTGGACAACCCACCCATCAAACGACCTCCTTGACGTCAGCGTCAGTCTGCGCCACCTGGTCCGGCACGGTGGCAGCAGGGGTCACCGCGGCCACGATGGACGCGAACTCCTCGGCGAAGCCCGGGTAGTCGCCGCGCGGCAGGCCGCCCGCGGACATGCCGGTCGGGGTGATGCGGAAGAACACGCGGCGGCGCTTGCCGGTGAGGGAGCCCAGCAGGCCGAGCAGCAGCGCGGCCGCGCCGCCCAGGACGATCGGCTGGCCGGGGTCGTGGCGGATCGAGATGCTGATCCACTGCTCGGTGCCGAGGAACTCGACCGTCGTGCCGTCCGGGAGGGTGCCCTTGCCGCCGGGCTTGAGCATGATCGGGTCGCCGAAGGGGCTGAGGCGCTTCGCGTCGATCTGGCGCTGGTCCAGCGTGTACACGGACAGGGGCGCGCCGGCGTCGAAGCCGAGGACGCCGCGGTACGCCTGCAGCATGAGACGCGGGTCGTTCTCGGCGGGGAAGGCCGACGACGCGACCGAGGGGTCGGACGGCAGGGTGGGCAGGTAGACGCCCGAGAAGCCGATCTGTGCCTTCTCGTCGCGGGTGCCGGTCGACGGGTTCAGGTTGACGTCCGGGAAGGTGGCGACGCCGTCGCTGGTGAGCATCCCGTCCTTGGGCAGGAAGGCGGCGACCTGCTCGTGCGTCTTGCCGTACTTGTCGGTGTAGCGCAGCCGGGGGGCGTACCCGTGGCCGAGCAGCGACACGTTGGCGCCCGAGAGGCGCAGCGGGTCGTTGACCTGCAGCACGTGCTTGGAGGAGCGGCCCCGCTCGGTGACGGTCACGTCGGCCTTGTAGGTGACGGGCTGGCCGTTGTCGAGGTACGTGGCGGCGAACTTGTCCATCCGCACGCAGAAGCGGGGCAGGTCGCCCTCGCCGACCTGGGCGCCGAGGGCGTGCTCGTCGTAGTTGAGCAGGGTGTTGCAGAAGGCGAAGTCCTGCCCCTGGATGAGCAGCCGGTTGCCGTGCCAGCCGAACCACGACCCGTACGCGACGCCGATCAGCAGCGACAGCAGCGCGAAGTGGAAGACCAGGTTGCCGGTCTCCTTGAGGTACCCCTTCTCCGCGCTGATCTCGGTGACGTCACCCGAGACCCGCACGACGGTCCGGAAGCGCCGGCGCCGCAAAACGGAGAGAACCGAAGAAGTCGACGAAACAGGCAAATCCAAGGCAGCGGCGGGAAGCCGCGAGAAGCGGGCCGGGGCCGGCGGGGGCTTGCGCACCATCGCGGCGAAGTGGGACCGGAAGCGGGGCACCAGGCAGCCGACGAGCGACGTGAAGAGCAGCAGGTAGATCGCCGAGAACCACGGCGAGGCGTACACGTCGAAGAAGAAGAACCGGTCCAGCGTCGGGCCCCAGTCGGGGTTGTCCCGCAGGTACTGCCGGACCTGCTCGGGGGACACGTTTCGCTGCGGCAGGACCGAGCCGGGGATGGCGGCGACGGCGAGCAGGAACAGCAGCACCAGCGCGGTGCGCATCGAGGTCAGCTGGCGCCAGGCGCGCCGGCACACGGACACGAGCCAGCGCGTCACAGTGGCACCAATCCCGGCCCGAAGCTGGCCGTGAGGGCGATCATGAGCGAGTGCCAGACGCCGGTGATGAGCGCGACACCGACGAGGACGAGCAGCGCGCCACCGATGCGGGTCACCCAGCGGCTGTTGCGGCGGATGAACTTGATGACGCCGATGAGCCGCTGGAAGCCCAGCCCGACCGCGATGAACGGCAGGCCGATGCCGAGGCTGTACGCGACGGCGAGGGTCACCGCCCGCGCCTGCGAGCCGCTGGTGGAGCCGAGCGCGATCATCGCGGCGAGCGTCGGGCCGGTGCACGGCGCCCACGAGAGGGCGAAGACGACGCCGAAGACGGGGGCGCCGACGAGCCCGGCGGCCGGGAGCCGCTGGATCCGCCATTGCCGCTCCAGCCCCGGCACCAGGCCGATGAAGGCCAGACCGAGGACGATGACGATCGCGCCCGCGACGATCTCGATCGTCCGGCGGTGGACCATGAGCTGCATGGCGGCGCTGGTCGCGAGGACGATGAGGGTGACGAAGACGGCCGTGAACCCGGCGATGAAGAGCGCGACCCCGGCGACGACCCGGCCCCGGCGCTGCCCGGAGTCGAGGTCGGCGCCCGCGAGGCCGGTGACGTAGGAGAGGTAGCCGGGCACGAGCGGCAGGATGCACGGCGACAGGAAGCTGGCCAGCCCGGCGAGGACGGCGACGGCGATCGCACCGACCAGCGGGCCGCTGGTGGTGAAGTCGAAGACGCCGGCGAGGAGCATCAGGCCTGCTCGGCGACCAGGTCGCGCACGATCGGCTCGAGCAGCTTCTGGTCGACCTGGGAGCGGATGACGGCGGCGACCCGGCCGCTGCGGTCGATGACCAGCGTGGCGGGGATCGTGTTGGGCGGCGCGGGGAACTTCAGCGGCAGCTCGCCGGGTGGGTCGAAGATGCTGCCGTACGACGGCTTCACGTCGGCCAGGAAGGACGCGGCGGGGTCGCGCTGGTCGCGGACGTTGACGCCGACGAAGACGACACCGTCGCCCTTGGTCGCGTCGTACACCTTCTCCAGCTCGGGCGCCTCGGTGCGGCACGGCGCGCAGTAGGACGCCCAGAAGTTGATCACGACGACCTCGCCCTTGTGCTGGGTGAGGTCGAACGAGCCGGCGCGGTCCATGAAGTCGCCGCGCATCGCCGGCGCCGCCACCCGGTCGGAGACAGCGATCTTGCGGCTGCTGAGGGCGTTCTGCGGGGCGGCGCTGTCACAGGCGGCCAGGAAGACGCAGGCGACGAGGACCCACAGGAAGCGAGCGCGCATCATGCGCCCTTCGCGTCGCGCGCGCCCGGCGACATGGCGACGAGGTGCGCGGCCGGCTCGCTGTACGCCACCCCGACGATCTTCGTGTCCTCGAAGTGGAAGCTGGTGTAGCTGGCGAGGTTGCACTCACGCTTGCGGGGGTCGTGCCACAGCCGCTTGCGCTCGACGTGCCGGCGCAGCGTCCAGATCGGCAGCTGGTGCGACACGCACACGGCCTCGTGGCCCTCGGCGGCCTCCCTGGCGGCCATCAGCGCGGCGAACATGCGCGAGGCGATCGCCGTGTACGGCTCGCCCCACGACGGGGTCACCGGGTCGCGAAGCACCCACCAGTTGCGGGGGTCGCGAAGCGCGCCGTCGCCGGCGCCGACCCGCTTGCCCTCGAAGAAGTTGCCGCTCTCGATGAGCCGCTCGTCGACGGCGATCGGCAGCCCGAACTGGTCGGCGATCGGCGAGGCGGTCTGCTGGGCGCGCTCCAGCGGGCTCGCCACCACGTGGGTGATGTCCTTCTCGGCGACGGCCTGGGCGGCGGCCTTGGCCATCTGCACGCCGAGCTCCGACAGCCGGTAGCCGGGAAGGCGGCCGTAGAGGACCTTCTCCGGGTTGTGCACCTCACCGTGCCGCAGCACGTGCACGATCGTCTTCGTCGTCATGAGAGGCCCGCCGAGGCGGCCGCGGCGGCGCGGGCGGCGTGCGGGAGCGCGGCCGCGATGACGTCCAGGGCCTCGGCGCCGATCGCGGTGGAGACGAACCACGACTCGTAGGCGCTGGGCGGCAGGTAGACACCCCGGGACAGCATGGTGTGGAAGAACGCCTTGAACGTCGCCACGTCCTGCGTGCGCGCGTCGTCGTAGTTCCGCACCGGCTGCGCCGTGAAGAAGATCGAGAACATGCTGCCGGCGGTGGCGAGCGTGTGCGGTACACCCGCTGCGGCCAACGCATCGGAGGACAGCTTGCCGATCGTGGCCGCCGTCGCGTCGAGCTGCGCATAGACCTCGGGGGTCGCCAGTCGCAGGGTCGCGAGGCCGGCCGCACAGGCGAGCGGATTGCCCGACAGCGTGCCGGCCTGGTAGACCGGGCCGGCCGGGGCGAGGTGCGCCATGATCGAGGCGCGACCGCCGAACGCGGCGGCCGGCAGCCCGCCGCCCATGACCTTGCCGAAGGTCCACAGGTCGGCGTCGACGGGCTCGAGGCCGGTCCAGCCGGCCCGGCTGACCCGGAAGCCGGTCATGACCTCGTCGAGGATGAGCAGCGCGCCGTGGCGGTGGGCGAGCTCGGCGAGCTTGCCGTTGAACCCGTCGTGCGGCGCGACGACACCCATGTTGCCGCAGGCCGCCTCGGTGATCACGGCCGCGATCCGGTCGCCCTCGGCGGCGAAGACCGCTTCGACGGCGGCGATGTCGTTGTACGGCAGGACGATGGTGTCCCCGGCCGCCGCACCGGTGACGCCGGGCGAGTCGGGCAGCGCGAGGGTCGCGACCCCGGACCCGGCGGCGGCGAGCAGCGCGTCGACGTGACCGTGGTAGCAGCCGGCGAACTTGACCACCTTGGGCCGGCCGGTGAAGCCGCGGGCGAGCCGGAGCGCGCTCATCGTGGCCTCGGTGCCGGAGTTGACCAGGCGGACCTGCTCGACCGGGGTGCGCGCGACGATCTCCTCGCCGAGCGCCACCTCGCCCGGTGTCGGGGTGCCGAAGCTGGTGCCGTGCGCGGCCGCGGCGGTGATCGCACCGATCACCTCGGGATGTGCGTGGCCGAGGATCAGCGGCCCCCACGAGCAGACCAGGTCGACATAGCGTCGCCCGTCGGCGTCGGTGAGCCAGCAGCCCTCGCCACCGACCATGAACCTGGGGGTGCCACCGACCGCGCGGAACGCCCGGACAGGTGAATTCACCCCACCCGGCACGATGGCCTGAGCGCGGTCGAACAGTGCCTGCGAAGCCGGAGCGTCACCCGCGTAGGGGCCGAGGCCGGCGGAGTCAATAGCTGTCACAGCCTGCCCATTCTGACAGCCTGCCCGAGGCGACGCCGACCGCCCCCGGGCGGCCTGTGCCCGACGCCACTGCGGGCGCTGATCCACGTTAGGCTGTGCGGGTGGATCGACCGGAGCTTTCCGTCACAGTGCGGCGCGCGCCGACCGAGACCGTGGTATCGCTCGCGGGCGAGATCGACATGTCCACGGTCCAGCGGCTGGCGACAACCGTCGATGAGATCCTCGGCGGCGACGCCCCGCAGCGGGTCGTCCTCGACATGGGCGGCGTGACGTTCTGCGACTCGCAGGGCCTCGGCACGCTCGTCGTCCTCAGCCGCAAGGCGACCATGGCACAGAGCTACCTGGTGCTGACCAACGTCGGCGCGTTCCTGATCCGCGTCCTGGACATCACGGGCCTCAGGGGCGCACTGATGATCCAGGAGCCTGCCTGAAGGCTCTGGTCAGCGCCTCCATCGCCTTCTCCACCTGCGAGCGGCCGACCTCCCCGCCGGCGGCCAGCCCGGCCTTCAGCAGCGCGGTGGCCTCGTCGACGGCGACCCCGGCGGCCCGCAGCTCGCCGTCCCGGGCCTTGACCAGCTCGGTCTGCACCGCGAGTTGTGAGGTCTTCGTCCACAGCTCGACGAACACGGACACCTTCGCCCGGAGCACCCATGGGTCGAAGGGCTTCGTGAGGTAGTCGACGGCGCCGGCAGCGTACCCGCGAAGCGCCAGGTGCGAGTCACGGTCGGCCGCGGTGAGGAAGATGATCGGCACGTGCCGGGTCCGCTCGCGGCGCTTGATGTGCCGGGCGGTCTCGAAGCCGTCCATCGTCGGCATCTGCGCGTCCAGCAGGATCAGGGCGAAGTCGTCCACAAGCAGGTGCTTGAGGGCCTCCTCGCCGCTCTCGGCGGCGACGCCCTGGACCGGCAACCCCTGCAGGATCGCCTCCAAGGCGAGGAGATTGTCCCGCCGGTCGTCGACGAGCAGCACCTTCGCCGGCCGGTCCGGTCCAGTCAAGGACGCGCCCCTTTCTCCCGTTTCGGAGCAACCTACACCGCGCGACCCTCCCCGTTTACCCAAGCGGCCATCACGTCAAGCAGTTCGTCAAGATCGACCGGCTTGGTGATGTAGTCGCTCGCCCCGGCGGCCAGGGACGACTCGCGGTCGCCGGGCATCGCCTTGGCGGTCAGGAACACCACCGGCAGCTTCGCGAAGCGCCGGTTGCGCCGGATCGCCCGGGTCGTCTCGTTGCCGTCCTGGTCGGGCATCATCGCGTCCATCAGCACGATGTCCACGCCCGGGTGCTCCGACAGCACGCGCACGCCGTCGGCGCCGTTGTCGGCGTACAGGACGGTCATGCCGTGCAGCTCGAGGGCGCTGGTGAGGGCGAAGACGTTGCGGACGTCGTCGTCGACGATGAGCACGGTCGCGCCGTCGAGCTGATGCGCCGCCGCGGTCGGGCGCCGCTCCGGGGTCGGCAGCGCCCGCAGCATCGCCGGGCCGGGCGGCAGGCTGCGCACCGGCGCCAAGGGCTGCGCCGGCACGGTGTGCACGGTCTGGGTGACCTCGGTCGCGATGACGTCCGGCAGGTACAGGGTGAAGACGGCGCCCCGGCCGACCTCCGAGGTGACCCCGATCGCGCCGCCGAGCAGCCGGGCCAGCTCGCGGCTGATCGACAGGCCGAGGCCGGTGCCGCCGTACTTGCGGCTGGTGGTGCCGTCCGCCTGCTGGAACGCCTCGAAGATCAGCGCGACCTTGTCGTTGGAGATGCCGATCCCGGTGTCGGCGACCGCGAACGCGATCACCCGGCGCGCGCCGGCGAGCGTCGGCGACGAGAACTGCAGGTCGGGCGTGGCGACGCTGATCGACAGCGTGACCGCGCCCTTCTCGGTGAACTTCACCGCGTTGGAGATCAGGTTGCGCAGGATCTGCTGGAGGCGCTGCGGGTCGGTGACGATCGCGGGCGGCAGCTCCTCGGTCGTGCCGACCGTGAAGTCGAGGCCCTTGTCCTCCGCCTGCGGGGCGAACGCCTGCTCCACGTAGGAGCGGATCTCGTCGAAGGAGACCTCACCGGGCTCCACGTCCATGCGGCCCGCCTCGATCTTCGACAGGTCGAGGATGTCGTCGATGAGGGCGAGGAGGTCGGAGCCCGCGTTGTGGATCGTCGCGGCGAACTCGATCTGCTTCGCGGTGAGGTTGGCGTCCGGGTTGTCGGCGAGCAACCGCGACAGCAGCAGCATCGAGTTGAGCGGGGTGCGCAGCTCGTGG
Source organism: Dactylosporangium sp. NPDC050588 (assembly GCF_040654975.1). Classification (NCBI taxonomy): domain Bacteria; kingdom Bacillati; phylum Actinomycetota; class Actinomycetes; order Micromonosporales; family Micromonosporaceae; genus Dactylosporangium; species Dactylosporangium sp. NPDC050588. The sequence goes on from NZ_JBFAJA010000049.1 coordinate 49,889, forward strand.
CTCATGTTGGCGAGGAACTCCGACTTGTACTGCGACGCCTGCGCCAGCTGCTGCGCCTTCTCCTCCAGGCCGAGGCGGGCCATCTCGATCTCGCGGTTCTGCTTCTCGATGTTGCCCTTCTGCTCCGACAGCAGCGTCGCCTTCTCCTCCAGCTCGGCGTTGGTGCGCTGGAGCTCCGCGGACTGGTCCTGCAGCTCCAGCGCGAGGCGCTGCGACTGGGACAGCAGCTCCTCGGTCCGCCGGTTGGCGAGGATCGTCTTGAGCGCGACGCCGATGGTGACCACGAGCCGGTCGAGGAACGCCAGGTGCAGCTCGGAGAACGAGGCGACGCCGGCGAACTCGATGACGCCGAGCGGCTCGCCCTCGAACAGCACCGGCAGGACGACGAGGTCCGCGGGCGGGGTCGCGGCGACCCCGGAGCGGACCTGGAGCCGGCCGTCCTGGGGTGCGCTGACCCGGATCGCGCGGCGCGACAGCGACGCCTGCCCGATCAGGCCCTCGCCGGGCGCGAAGCTGACCTCGGCGCCGGGCGTCATGTAGCCGTAGGACGCCTCCAGGCGCAGCCGCAGGCCGGACCCGGCATCGGCGCCGGCCAGGAAGAACGCGCCGATCTGCGCGTCGACCAGCGGCGTCACCTCGGCCATGATCATGCGGCAGACCTCGCCGAGGTCGCGCTGGCCCTGCAGGAGGCCGCCGACGCGGGCCAGGTTGGAGTCGAGCCAGCCCTGCTCGGCGTTCTTCTTCGTCGTCTCGCGCAGCGTGACGATCATCTGGTTGATGTTGTCCTTGAGCTCGGCGACCTCGCCGAGCGCCTCGACCGCGATCCGCTGGGTCAGGTCGCCGCGGGTCACGGCGGTGGACACCTGCGAGATCGCCCGCAGCTGGGTGGTCAGCGTCGAGGCGAGCTGGTTGACGTTCTCCGTCAGGTCGCGCCAGGTGCCGGAGACGCCGCGCACCTGGGCCTGGCCGCCGAGCTTGCCCTCGGAGCCGACCTCGCGGGCCACACGCGTGACCTCGTCGGCGAACGACGACAGCTGGTCCACCATCGTGTTGACCGTCGACTTCAGCTCCAGGATCTCGCCGTGCGCGTCGACGGTGATCTTCTGGGACAGGTCGCCGCGGGCGACGGCGGTGGTGACCTGGGCGATGTTGCGGACCTGGGACGTCAGGTTGGACGCCATCGAGTTGACGTTGTCGGTGAGGTCGCGCCAGGTGCCGGAGACGCCCTTCACCTGGGCCTGGCCGCCGAGCTTGCCTTCCGTGCCGACCTCGCGGGCGACACGGGTGACCTCGTCGGCGAACGACGACAGCTGGTCGACCATCGTGTTGACGGTCGACTTGAGGGCGAGGATCTCGCCCTGGGCGTCGACCGTGATCTTCTGCGACAGGTCACCACGGGCCACGGCGGTGGCCACCTGGGCGATGTTACGGACCTGGGCGGTGAGGTTGGACGCCATGAAGTTCACGTTGTCGGTCAGGTCGCGCCAGGTGCCGGCGACGCCGCGCACCTGGGCCTGACCACCCAGCTTGCCCTCCGTGCCGACCTCGCGGGCCACACGCGTGACCTCATCGGCGAACGACGACAGCTGATCCACCATCGTGTTGACCGTCGACTTCAGCTCCAGGATCTCGCCCCGGGCGTCGACCGTGATCTTCTGCGACAGGTCACCACGGGCCACCGCCGTCGCGACCTGCGCGATGTTACGCACCTGGGACGTCAGGTTGGACGCCATGAAGTTCACGTTGTCCGTCAGGTCCCGCCACGTGCCGGCAACCCCGGTCACCTGCGCCTGACCACCCAGCTTGCCCTCCGTGCCGACCTCGCGGGCCACACGCGTGACCTCATCGGCGAACGACGACAGCTGATCCACCATCGTGTTGACCGTCGACTTCAGCTCCAGGATCTCGCCCCGGGCGTCAACCGTGATCTTCTGCGACAGGTCACCACGGGCCACCGCCGTCGCGACCTGCGCGATGTTACGCACCTGGGACGTCAGGTTGGACGCCATGAAGTTCACGTTGTCCGTCAGGTCCCGCCACGTGCCGGCAACCCCGGTCACCTGCGCCTGACCACCCAGCTTGCCCTCCGTGCCGACCTCGCGGGCCACACGCGTGACCTCATCGGCGAACGACGACAACTGATCCACCATCGTGTTGACGGTGTCCTTCAGCTCGAGGATCTCGCCCTGCGCGACGACGGTGATCTTCTGCGACAGGTCGCCACGGGCCACGGCGGTGGCCACCTGCGCGATGTTGCGGACCTGGCCGGTGAGGTTGGACGCCATCGAGTTGACGTTGTCGGTGAGATCCTTCCAGGTGCCGGCCACGCCGGGCACGTCGGCCTGGCCGCCGAGCTTGCCCTCGGTGCCGACCTCGCGGGCCACGCGGGTCACCTGCTCGGCGAAGACCCGCAGCGTGTCGACGAGCGAGTTGATCGTCTCGGCGAGCTCGGCGACCTCGCCCTTCGCCGCGACGGTGATCTTCTGCGACAGGTCGCCGCGGGCCACGGCGGTCGCGGCGGTGGAGATCGAGCGGACCTGGCCGGTGAGGTTCGCGGCCATCGAGTTGACCGAGTCGGTGAGGTCGCGCCAGGTGCCGGCGACCCCGGTCACCTGCGCCTGACCGCCCAGCTTGCCCTCGGTGCCGACCTCGCGGGCCACCCGCGTGACCTCATCGGCGAACGACGACAGCTGATCCACCATCGTGTTGACCGTGCGGCCGATGGTGAGGAACTCGCCACGCAGCGGCCGGCCGTCGATCTCCAGCGCGAGCTGCTGCGACAGGTCGCCCTCGGCGACGGCGACGATGACCCGGGCGATCTCCGTGGTGGGCCGCCCCAGGTCGTCGATCAGCGAGTTGACCGCGTGGATGCGGTCCAGCCACGCCCCCTCGAAGCCCTCCTCGTCGAGACGCTCGGTCATGCGGCCCTCGCGGCCGACGACCCGGCTGATCCGCATGACCTCGCGGGTGTGCCGCAGCTTGAGCTCGGCGAGCCGGTTGAAGCGCTCGACGACCTCGCCGGGCAGGCCGTCGCGGCGGCTCAGCCGGTACTTCAGGTCGCCCGACGCCAACCGGTCCAGCCCGGTGGACAGCTCCTCGAGCAGCAGCGTCTCGGGACTCTTTTGGGTGACTTCTTCGACTGTGGTCATGACGTCTCCACCGGTCTCGGGGGCAGGCGGTGTCCACCCATCGTCGTCTCCAGGTTGGATTGTTACCACCGTTCGGTAGAGACTGCGAGGTGTGAACGCCCCGACCGTCCGGAGGATCCGACTCCCGGCCGACCATAGCTCTCCTGGGCTGGCCCGCGAAGCGATCCGGACGATCGTGCACGAACGGGATCTGGGCGGCATTCTCGACGAGGCGCTGCTGCTGGTGACGGAGCTGACGACCAACAGCGTCGTGCACGCCGGCACCGAGGTCGATGTGGAGATCACCGCAGCCGACAATTCGCTGACGGTCACCGTGCTGGACTTCAAGCCCGGCACGGTCGTGCCCAACATCCCGGCGCCCGGCACCGACCTGGACGAGCGCGGCCGCGGCCTGCTGCTCGTCGACCAGCTGGCGTCCTCCTGGGGCACCCTGCACTTCGGCGGCGGCAAGGGCGTCTGGTTCCGGCTGGACAAGAAGCCCGGCAGCGTCGGCAGCGACAGGACACCGCCCAGCTTCGAGATCCCCGTCGCGCCCGCACCGGAGGCGCTCAGCGCGCTCGGCTGGTCGGGCACCGGCACGTCGCTGACCGAGGTCTCGGAGGAGCTGCTGCAGCGGCTCGTCGGGGTGATCGGCGGGACCGGTGCGGCGCTGACCCTGGACGAGGGCGACGGCCCGCACACGATCGCCGCCGTCGGCCGGCTCACCGGGACCGTCGACAGCGGCCTGCGGGTGCCGCTGCGGGTCACCAAGCCCTGGCGGGCGGAGCTGCTCGTGGCCGGCGGTGGCGGCAACCCGTACGCGCGGCCGCTGACGTCGCTCGCCGCGGACCGGCTGATGCTGCTGATCGAGAACCACCGGCTGCGCCGCGCCGACTCGGAGCGGCGCACCTGGCTGACGTTCCTCGCCGACGCCAGCGAGCTGCTCGCCCAGTCCCTCGACGTGGAGCTGACCCTCGCCCTCATCCCGCGGCTGGTGGTGCCGCGGCTGGGCACCTGGTGCGCGATCCACGCCGCCGACGCCGGCGGTGAGCTGCGGCTCGCCGCGGCCGCGCACGCCGACGAGTCGATGCTCACCGGGCTGCTCGACTCGCTCACGCACGCGGCCCCGCAGCTGAAGGAGGCGATGGGCACCGACGCGGTGGTGCCGCTCGGCCCGCCGCTGGAGGGGTATGTCCTCGCGCTGATCGCCCGCGGGCAGCACCTGGGCACGCTGACGGTCGGCGGTGGCGGCGACACGTGGCAGCGCAGCGAGGAGGTCGCCGTCGTCGAGGACGTGGCCCGCCGCGCCGCGCTCGCGATCGACAACGCCAACATCCACGCCGAGCGACGCAACATCGCCCAGACCCTGCAACGCTCGCTGCTGCCGCCGCAGCTGCCGAAGGCCGAGGGCGTGGAGTTCGGCGCCGAATACGTGCCGACCGGCGAAGGGGTCGACGTCGGCGGCGACTTCTACGACGTGGTGCCGCTCTCCGGCCGCCGCTGGCTGGTGGTCGTCGGCGACGTGTCGGGCAAGGGCGTCCAGGCGGCGACGGTCACCGGTCTGGTGCGGGACGTCACCCGCGTGCTGGTCCGCGACGGCCGGCCGATGCCCGAGACGCTGAAGCGGATCAACGAGACGCTGCTCGAGCGGGGCGCCGGCCGCTTCTGCACGCTGTGCCTGGCCGAGATCCTGCGCCGCCCCGACGGCACCCTGGACGTGGCGCTGCACCTCGCCGGGCACGACCAGCCGGTGCTACTGCGCGCCGACGGCAGCACGGAGCTCGCCGGCCGGTGCGGCACCGCCCTCGGTCTGCTCGACACGATCAACACCCCGCGCACCCAGATCACGCTGCAGCCCGGCGACACGCTGATCTTCTACACCGACGGCGTCACCGAGCGCCGCCGCGGCGCGGAGCTCTTCGGCGTCGACCGGCTGCGCAAGGAGGCGGCGCTGCTGGCCGGCTTCCCCGCCGACGTGGTCGTCGCCCGCCTGCGCGCGACGACGCTGGGCTTCTCCGCGGAGGCGCCCCGCGACGACATCGCCGTCTTCGCCGTCCGCAACGACAGCTAGCACCCAGCGACGGCTGGAAGCCGACGACAGCTAGAAGCCGCGGAGCCGGAGCAGCGCCTCATAGACGTCGGCCGGGTGCGCGTTGAGGTCGTACCGGCTGAGCAGGAACAGCTGCTCGCCCGCGTCGATCTCCAGGAGCTCGCTGCGCATGCCGCCACGGGACCGGGCGTCGACGCGCATCCGCTCGACCTGCACCCACTCGACCCGGCGGCGGCCCGCGTAGCCGGTGACGACGGTGACCCCGTCCGGGTCGGCGGCGAGCCGGACCGGCGCGACGAAGTCCCGCAGCGCATAGATGCCGAGGATGGCCGCGGCGACCACCGCGGCGGTGAGCATCCGGCGGTCGCCCGCGGCGAACACGCCGGCGACCAGGAGGCCGATCGCCGCACAGGCCTTCAGCGCGGCGAAGCCGGTCGACACCCGCCACCGTAAGGCGGTCGCCTGCGGCTGCGGCTTCGGCTGCGAGGGGTCGAAGGTTCCGCTGCGGAGGTCCATGCCCCCCAGCATGCGCTACTTCGTCTTGGTGATCGAGGTGGCGGTGACGGTCCCGTCGGCGTTCTGGCCGACGATCGTCACGCTGGAGCCGGCGGTGAGATCCTTCAGCGCGCCCGGCATCGAGACGGTGGTCGTGCCGCTGGTCTTCACGATCAGCGTCTGGCCGTCGGCGGTCTCCACGTAGACGGTGGTGCCGTCGACGAGCTTGACGGTGCCGGTGATGCCGCCCCGCGTGCCCGTCTGCCCGGTGCCGGTGCCGCCTTGCGCACCGCCGGGGAAGCCACCCCGCCCGGCGAACTGGCTCGCCAGCGCCGCCGGGTTGACGCCGCCGCCCGGGGTCGAGGCCGCCGGTGCGGTGCCGTAGGACTTCTGCACCTGGGCGCCGCCGACGAAGCCGGCGACCAGCAGCGCCAGCCCCGCCAGGACGTACGTGGCGCGGTTGGCGAGCCGGCGCGGCGCCGCCTTGCTGATCCGCTCGCTCAGGTCGTCGTCGAGCGGCTGCGCGAGGAGATCGTCCGGCTCTTCGAGAACCACAGGTTCGAGGATCTCAGTGTCCGGATTGTCCGGCTGTTCCAGCGTCGATGCGTTGGGCCGGCGAAAAGCGTGGCTCACAGGAATCTCCTACTCATAGCGCAGCGCTTCGATGGGGCGCAGGCCGGCGGCGCGGCTGGCCGGGTAGCTGCCGAAGAACAGCCCGATCGCGACCGAGAACCCCAGCGCCAGGAAGACCGAGCTGGGCACGATCACGGGTTTGATGCTGACGATCGTGAACCGGCTGCCGATCACCGCCGCGGCCACGCCCAGGAGCCCGCCGATCAGGCTCAGCACGGTCGCCTCGACCAGGAACTGGGTGAGGATCGTGCGCTTCGGCGCGCCGAGCGCCTTGCGGATGCCGATCTCGCGGGTCCGCTCGGTGACGGTGACCATCATGATGTTGGTGATGCCGATCCCGCCGACCAGCAGGCTGATCCCGGCGACCGCGCCGAGCAGCAGCGTGAAGGTCTCCGCGGTGTTCGCGCGGGTCTCCAGCAGCTGCGAGGCGTTCTGGATGCGGTACGCGCTGGTGCTCGACCCGGTGATGTTCAGCTTGGCGTTGAGGATCGCCGTGACCTCGCCCTGCGCGGCGCTGACGTCCTCCGGCGCGGTCGCCTGCACCAGCAGCTGGTTCAGCGACCCGTAGCCGGTCAGCGACTCCTGCACCGCGGTGACCGGGGCGATCGCGACGTCGTTGGGGTCGGTGAAGCCGGTGCCGCCCTTGTCGGCGAGCACCCCGACGACGGTGAAGAGCTTGCCGGAGACGGTGATCTGCTTCGACAGCGGGTCGACGGCGCCGAACAGCTCCTCCGCGACGGTCTTGCCAATGAGCACGACCTTGCGGGAGTCCTTGACGTCCTCGTCGGTGAAGAGGGCACCCTTGTCGACCTTGAAGTTCGAGGCCGCGACGTAGCCCGGGTAGGTGCCGACGAACTGCGCGATCGTGTGGTCGGTGCCCTCGTACGTTGCCGACTGCGAGCCGGTGACGACCGGCGACACGCTGCGCACGTGCGGCGCCTCGTCCTTGTCGGAGAGCGCGGGCACCAGGTCCATGGTGAGCGCGGTGCTCGTGGTCGCCGCCGCACCTCGCCCGCCGCCGCCACCGCCGGCCGTGACGGTCAGCGTGTTCGTCCCCAGCGACTCGATCTGCTTCTGCACGGCCTGGGCCGAGCCGTTGCCGACCGCGACGAGCAGGATGACCGCCGCGACGCCGATGAGGATGCCGAGCACGGTGAGGCCGGACCGCAGCTTGTTGGCGGTGATCGCCCGCAGGGCGAAGACGATGTTCATTTCAGCCGCTCATCCTGGACGATGTGTCCGTCGACGAGCCGGATCAGTCGCTTCGCCCGCTCGGCGACGTCCGGCTCGTGGGTGATCAGCACGATCGTCCGGCCCGACGCGCTGAGCCGGTCGAAGACGGCCAGGACGTCGCTGGTGGACTGCGTGTCGAGGTTGCCGGTCGGCTCGTCCGCGAGCACCAGCGCCGGCGCGGTGACCAGGGCCCGCGCGACGGCGACCCGCTGCTGCTGGCCGCCGGAGAGCTGGTTGGGCTCGTGGCCGGCGCGGTCGGCGAGCCCGACCATCGCCAGGGCCAGGTTGGCCCGGCGGCGGCGCTCCGCGGACCTCACCCCTGCGTAGGCGAGGGGCAGCTCGACGTTGGCGAGGGCGGTGGTCCGCGCGATCAGGTTGAACGCCTGGAACACGAACCCGATCCGCCGGTTCCGCACGAGCGCGAGCTGCCGGTCGTTGAGGCGGCTCACGTCGACGCCGTCGAGCAGGTACTTGCCGGTCGTCGGGATGTCGAGGCAGCCGAGGATGTTCATCAGCGTCGACTTGCCGGAGCCCGACGAGCCCATGATGGCGACGTAGTCGCCGCGCTCGACGGTCAGCGACACCCCGCGCAGGGCCTGGACCTCGGTCTCGCCCTGCCCGTAGATCTTCTTGACCTTCTGGACGTCCAGAACTGGGTGCATCTCGCCGGGTCCCATCAGTTGCCCTGGCGGCCGCCGCCGCCTCCGGTGAAGCCACCGCCGCCGGTGAAGCCACCACCGCCACCGGGGAAGTTGCCGCCGCCGGGGAACTGGTTGGTGTTGGTGCCGGTCGTCGAGCCGGTCGTCGTCGTGGTGATCACGACCTGCTCGCCGGCCGTGAGCCCCGACCTGATCTCGACGAACGAGCCGCCGCTGATGCCGACCTCGACCGTGCGGGTCTCCACCTGGCCGTTGACCTGCACCTGGACGGTGCGCTGGCCGCCGGCCGTGCGCAGCGCCTGGGTCGGGATGCGCACCACGTTCTGCGCCTCGGCGATCGTCACGACCGCCGTGGTGCTCTGTCCGAGCCGCACCCCTTCCGGCAGCGTGTCCAGGCCGATGACCACCGCGTAGGAGTTGACGTTGTTGGTGGTCGTCGCCGTCGGCGAGATCGTGCTGACCTTGCCGGTGGCGCGGGTGCCGCTGAGCGCGCTCCAGCTGATCTCCGCGGTCTGGCCGGCCTTGAGCTTCGTCGCGTCGGCCTCCGCGAAGCCGGCGTTGATCTGCAGCTTCGTCAGGTCGGCGAGCTGGATGAAGCCGGTCGAGCTGCTGCTGGAGGAGGTCGCGCCGCCGGTACCGCCGCCGCCGGACGAACCGGAGGACGACCCGGAAGATGACGACGTCGATCCGACGGCGCCGTTCACGGCGGTGACCGTGCCGGCGATCGGGGCGGTCAGGACCGTGCCGTTGACCGTCGTCTGCGCCGACGTGACGCTGGCCTGCGCGGTCGCGACCTGCGCCTCCGCGGAGGCGATGGTGGCGTCGTCGGCGTTGTTGTTCTCCGCCCGGGTGAGCGCCGCCTTCGCCGCGGTCAGGTTGGCCTTCGCGGTGTTCAGCGACGCGTTCGCGGCCGTCGGGTCGACCTTCGCCAGGACCTGCCCCTTGGTGACCACGTCGCCGACCTTCACGTCCACCTCGGTGACCGTGCCCGAGCTGGTGAAGTTGGCGTTGGCGGTCGCGGAGCTGGCGACCGAGCCCGACGCCGACACCGTCTGCGACACGGTGCCCTGGGAGGCCGCGACGACCCTGGTCCGGGTGGTGGTCTGCGACGCCTGGGCGGCCGCCGGGCCGGAGACGATCTGATAGGCCCAGAGCCCGCCGCCGACCGTGGCGACCGCGAGCGCGGCGTTGATCAGACCCACGGAGTTCGGACGAGGCCGGCGTAGAGACGGCAGCGACAAACGCATGAGGGGAATCGTGGTGGGTGCCGCTCGGAGCGACCCTCAGTCCACCTCGGAGTTACCTCGGAATTCGGTTGCCCCGGTTTCTCCGGATTCGTCGTCGTCAGGGCCGTCGGGCCCGTCCTCGAAGTCCGGCTCGTCCATCGCCGGCAGCAGCACCCGGAACCGCGCACCCACGCCCGGTGCCGTCCACAGCTCGACCCGCCCGCCGTGCGCCTGCACGATCGCCGCGACGATGGCGAGGCCCAGCCCGGCGCCGCCGTGCCGGCGGGAGCGGGAGCCCTCCGCGCGGTACAGGCGCTCGAACACCCTGGTGGCGTCCTCCGGCTTCATGCCCGGCCCCGTGTCGCTGACCTCGATCGCGGCGAGCGGCACCCCTTCGGGCAGCGGTGCACCGATCGACGCGGTCGGCGGCGGGGTGGCGCCGGTCGCCCGCCCGACCCGCACGACGACGCGGGTGTCCTCCGGCGTGTGCTGCAGCGCGTTGCTGACCAGGTTGGCGACGACCTGCCGGATGCGCGCCTCGTCGCCCTCCACGGTCACCGGCTCGAACGTCACCGACCGCTCGGCGCTGACCGCGTTCGGCCAAAGCGCCGACAGCTGCACGAACCGGGTCGGCACCCGCACGTGCGCGTCGCGCACCGAGTCGGCGGCGACGGCGAGCAGGTCCACCGGGTGCCGCTGCAGGGCCCGCTCCTCGTCCATCCTGGCCAGCGTCAGCAGGTCGTTGACGAGCAGCCGCATCCTGCTGACCTCGGCCTCGATGCACGCCATCGCCTCGTCCAGCGCGGGTCCGGGCGGGGCACCGCCGCGCCGGTACAGCTCGGCGAAACCCTGCACGGAGGTCAGCGGCGTGCGCAGCTCGTGCGCGGCGTCGGCGAGGAACTGGCGCAGCCGGCGCTCCGAGTCGGCGCTGTCCTCGACGGCCTCCTCGATGCGGGTGAGCATCGTGTTCAACGCGGTGCCGAGCCGCCCCGACTCCGTGTGCGGGTCGGCGTCGACGATCCGGCTGGACAGGTTGCCGTCCGCGATCTCGACCGCGGTCTCCTCCATGCGGGTCAGCGGGCTCAGCCCGACCCGCACCAGCGACGCCGTCGCGAACCCGGCGAAGCCGAGCACGATCAGGCTCACCAGCAGCGAGTACTGCAGCATCCGGTCCCGCGTGTCCTGGATCTCGACGAGGGAGACCGCGTTGGCGCCGTACCCGTTGGCCCCGGCCGCGGTGCCCGTGGGCACCGGCAGCGCGAACACGATCACCCGCCAGTCCTCGCCGGCCGGACTGGTGACCGTGAACGGCTTCGGGTCCTCGGCCCGCTGCCGGACGTCGCCGAAGAGTGCCGGGTCCAGCACGACCGTCGGCGGCTCCTTGAGCTTGCCCGCGCTGTCGAAGCGGTAGATCTGGTACAGCGGCCCGGGGAAGAACTCGCCGCTGTACCGGTCGCGCCGCCCGCCCGTCACCGAGGCGCTGGGGCTCGGGTTCGGGTTGCGGCCGACGAACGCGGGCGGGTGCGCCGAGCGCTCCAGCTGGTCGTCGATGCGCTGCATCAGGTACCAGTTGAGCAGCCCGACGCCGATCGCGTTGGCGGCGATGAGGGCGACCCCGGCGAGGGCCACCACGGAGACGACGATCCTCGTGCGGACCGTCCACTGGCGCCAGGGCCTGAGTCTCACCGCTGCGGCCTACTTCTGGGGCAGGCGCAGCGCGTAGCCGACCCCGCGGACGGTGTGGATCAGCGGCGGATCCCACTTGTCGACCTTGCGGCGCAGGTAGTAGACGTACGACTCGACGATGCGACCGTCGCCGCCGAAGTCGTAGTTCCACACGCGGTCCAGGATCTGCGCCTTGCTGACCACCCGGCCGGCGTTGGTCAGCAGGTACCGCAGCAGGTTGAACTCGGTCGGGGAGAGGTCGACCCGGTGCCCGCCGCGGCGGACCTCGTGCGCGTCCTCGTCCATCTCCAGGTCCGCGTAGCGCAGCACCCCGCCGTCGACGAGCTGCTGCTGCTCGCCCAGGCTGCGGCGCAGGATCGCGCGGATCCGCAGCACGACCTCCTCCAGGCTGAACGGCTTCGCGACGTAGTCGTCGGCGCCGACCGTCAGCCCCGAGATGCGGTCCTCGACGGAGTCCCGCGCGGTCAGGAACAGCACCGGCACCGGCCGCTGACCGCTGCGCAGCCGCTGCGCGACCTCGAACCCGTCCAGGTCGGGCATCATCACGTCGAGCACGACCAGGTCGGGCGCGAACTCGGCGGCGGCCGCGAGGGCCTCCCGCCCGCCGCCGGCGACCTTCACGTCGAAGCCGGTGAGCCGCAGCGTCGCGGACAGCAGGGCACGGATGCTCGCCTCGTCGTCCACGACGAGGACCTTCGGCTGTGGCGTGTTCGCCTGTACGGTCATCGGCTCCATCGTCACCGACCCGCCGTCAGGATCTCGTCGCCTTCGGCAAGTCCGCTCGTGATCTCGGTGTTGACGTCGCCGCGCAGCCCCGTCGCGACCTTGCGCTCCTCGTCGCGGCCGTTGACCCTGACCACGACCACGCCGCCGCGCACGGCCGTGGAGGGCACCGACAGCACGCCGTCCACGGACGCGGTGACCACTGCGACAGTAGCGCTCTGCCCGTAGAGCAGCGTGTCGGGCACCGTGTCGAACGCGATCAGCGCCGCGTAGCGGACCAGCCGGTTCGACACCGTGCCGGCCGGGTCGATCTGGATGACCTTGCCGTCGTACTTCGCGCTCGCGTTGTCCGGCAGCGTGATCCGGGCGACCTGCCCGGCCTTGAGGTGGGCCACCTCCGCCTCGGTGAACTGCGCCTTCACCACGACGTCGCCGGTGCCGGCGAGCGTGATCACACCCGAGCCGGCGGCGGACCCGACGGTGCCGTTCACGGCGAGGATCTTGCCCGCGAGCGGCGCGGTGATCACCGTCCCGGCCAGCTTGGCGTTGGCCTGCGTGAGGGTGAGCTTCGCGTTGTTGAGCCGCTGCTGCGCGTTGAGCAGGTTGTCGCTGGCGTTCTGGACGCTGTTCTGGCTGCCGGTGCCGGGATTCTGCCCGCCGCCGCCTGGCGCGCGGCTGGCGCTCGGGCTGACGCTGGGCGTGCTGGTGGCGCTCGCCTGGGCGGTCTCCGCGCGGTCCAGGGCGTCCTCGGCGCTGTCGACGCTCTGCTCGGCGGCGTCGACCGACTCCTGCGCGGCGGTCGCGTCGATCCTGGCCAGCACCATGCCGGCCGCGACGACGTCGCCGGGCTTGACGTTGAGCTCCGTCAGCGTGCCGCTGCTGGTGAACCCGAGCGTGCGGCTCTGCTGCGCCTGCACCGTCCCCGATGCGGAGACCGTCGTCGAGACCGACCCGCGGGTCACCTTCGTCGTGCTCACCTTCGCCGGCACGACCTTCTCGTCGCCGGTCAGCAGGACCCCCACGACGACCGCGACCGCGAGCACGGCAGCCCCTCCGGCCAGCCACCAGACCTTCATGCCTGCTAGTTGACCGGTCCCGGCTCCCGGTCAGCTCGACCGGACCTCAAAGTTCCCTGGGAAGGCGCTCCCATCGAATTTTGAGGTCCAGCCCACGGTGCGTCGAGGTTCGCGCCGTTGCATGTCGGGAGTGATGACCAAGCGGATCGGTGCGGCCGCCCTCGCGCTCGCCGCGGTGGCGTTCTTCGCCACAGCCTGCGGATCTTCGGACAGCGCGGCGCCGGCCACGGCGGCGTCCGGCACCGACTACGCGTCGTGCCTGCGCAACAACGGCGTCAACCTGCCGCAGATGAACGGCTCTGGACGCCCCACCTCCCGCCCTGACGGCAACCCGTCGGGCCGTCCGACCGCGTTCCCGTCGGGGCAGCCCCGCCCGTCCGGCAGCGGCGGGTTCCGCGGCGGTGGCGGTGGCTTCTTCGGCACTGCCGCGCCGAACGGCGTGGACCAGCAGACCTGGGAGAAGGCGCAGAAGGCCTGCGAGTCGCTGCGCCCGACCGCGTTCCCGAGCGGCGGTTTCGGCAACGGCGGAGGCGGCGGCAACGGTGGCGGCCGGGACGCGGCCTACCGCAACTGCCTGACCGAGCACGGCGTCACCGTCAACGGCCCGGTCGACCAGCTCGACACCGCCGACGCGAAGGTGGCGGCCGCCGTCACCGCCTGCGCTCCCCTCAAGCCCAGCCCTCGCCCGTCCGCGTCGTAGCCCTCCCCGGATGTCGGACAGGCGGTGCGCCGGTCTTGCGGGTGTGGCGGTGGCGAAAAGGACATCGTGGGAGTGTCCTGACACTACGCCCGCAAGATCGGCGCATTTCCGGGGGCGCGACGCGTGTCGCTGAGCGCGAACCGTCGTTGCCTTCGATATGGAGACGCTGGACACCTTCACGTGCACCTTCCTCCCGGCCACGGCACTGGCGAGGCTGTCCGCCGCCACCATCCGCCGCCACGTGCAGGTGCTGCGCGGCTGCGCCGGGGACCGTGACGCCGTCGCCGTCGTCGCCCGCTGCACGTCGCGCGCCTCCCGCAACAGCGTGCTGATGCTGACCCGCAGCCGCCTCGTGATCACCACCGAGTCGCCGCTGCTGCGCCGGGTCTCCCTGCACCTCAACACGGACCTGCACTCGCTCGCCGACGTCACCTGGACCCCCGAGCCGACCCGCTCCGGCATCCAGCTCGGCGTGACCGCCATCGACGGCGTCCGCGAGAACATCTGGGTCCGCCTGCCGAACAAGGTCGAGATGTGGCGCCTCGACGAGGCCCTCAAGCAGGCGTTCCGCACCCCGTGGGGCGTGGTCGCCGCCGCCGCGGCGCCCCGGGTCCCCGCCCTGGCCAAGGCGGTCCTCCGCTTCGCGTGAGCGATCGGCTCACACTTCGCGGCAGGCGCTGGCTTCCTCGCGAAGGGTGAGCCGATCGATGTGCTTGTATCCGACCGGTTCGATGCCCAAACATCGCCCGAACATCGGGCCGGGTGCGGGCGCGGCAGAATGGGCCCGTGGATCAGGGCAAGGGGCTGGTGCTGGTCGTCGAGGACGAGCGGCCGATCGCCGACCTGCTGCGCATGTATCTGACGCGCGAGGGCTTCGGGGTGCACGTCGAGCACGACGGCACGGCGGGCCTGGCCGCGGCGCGGAAGCTGCGGCCCGTCGCGTGCGTGCTGGACATCGCGCTGCCGGGGATGGACGGCACCGAGATCTGCCGGCGGCTGCGGGAGGCCGGTGACTGGACGCCGGTGCTGTTCCTGACCGCGCGGGACGACGAGGTCGACCGGATCCTCGGCCTGGAGCTGGGTGGCGACGACTACGTGACCAAGCCGTTCAGCCCGCGGGAGCTGGTCTCGCGGGTGAAGGCGGTGCTGCGCCGCACGCAGGGGCCGCCCGACGTCGAGCAGGTCCGCACCGTCGGACCCGTCACGCTCGACCCCGCGCGGCGGGAGTGCCTGGTCGACGGCGCGCCGGTGGTGCTGACGTCGACGGAGTTCGCGCTGCTGGCGCACCTGATGAACCGGCCGGGGCGGGTGTTCACGCGGGAGGAGCTGCTCGGCTCGGTGTGGGGGTACGCCGCGCATTCCGGCACCCGGACGGTCGACGTGCACGTGGCGCAGGTGCGCGGGAAGCTCGGCGCCGCGGCGGGGGTGCTCAGGACGGTGCGGGGCGTCGGATACACCGCCGATGCTTAGGGCCGGGTTCCGGTCCATCGCCGGACGCAGCGCGCTGGTCACTTGCCTGGTCGCGGTCATCTCGGTGCTGGTGACGGCGCTCGTCGGGGCGCCGCTGGCGATCCAGGAGGCCAACAGGGCGGCCCGGGTCCGGCTGGCCGACGAGGCGACGCTGACCGCCGAGCTGCTGCGCCCCCGGTTCAACACGCCCCGGAGCACGGACGAGCAGGTGATCGTCGAGCGGCTGCGGACCCGCGGGATCCAGGTCTACCTGATCCGGGCGGGGCAGCCGGACCGCGCGGGGCTGCCCGACGGGGTGGTCAAGACGGTCGGGGCCGGGCGGCCGGTCCCGGTCCGGCGGGCGGTGGTGGACCAGCAGGTCCAGCTGGTGGTGGGCCGGCCGGTCGGCAACGCGGGCAACGGGATCGTGCTGACCGAGCGGATGCCGTCGCGCCAGGCGACCATCACGCGGCTGTGGGGGCAGCTGTGGATGGCGCTGCTGGCCGGGTTGGCGGCCGGGCTGCTGGCGGGCGTGCTGCTGGCCAGGAGGATCGCGCGGCCCATCCGCACCGTGGCGGCCGCGGCCAACCGGCTCACCGCCGGGGACCGGTCGGTCACGCTGGACGCGGACGGGCCGGCGGAGGTGGCGGACCTGGCGCACGCGGTGAACGCGCTGACCGCGGCCCTCGCCACGAGCGAAGGGCGCGAGCGGGACTTCCTGCTGTCGGTGTCGCACGAGCTGCGCACGCCGCTGACGACGATCCGGGGCTACGCGGAGGCGCTCGCGGACGGGGTGGTGGGTCCGGACGGGGCGCAGCGGGCCGGGCAGACGGTGCTCGACGAGGCGGAGCGGCTCGACCGGCTGATCGCCGACCTGCTGGTGCTGGCCCGGCTGGAGGCCGCGGACCTGCCGGTCGAGGTGGTCGACGTGGATCTGACCCAGCTGGTGGCGGCGACCGCCGAGGCGTGGGGCGGGCGGCTCACGGCGGCGGGGCTGCTGCTGCGCACGGAGCTGCCACCGATGCCGGTGCCGGTGCGCACCGACCCGGGGCGGATCCGCCAGATCGTCGACGGCCTGCTGGAGAACGCGTTGCGGGTCGTGCCGTCCGAGCAGGCGACGGGGGTGCCGGTGGTGCTGGCGCTGGTGTGGGGGCCGGCGGAGGCGTCGATCGAGATCCGTGACGGCGGGCCCGGGTTCACCGACGACGACCTGGCGGTGGCCTTCGAGCGGGGTGCGTTGTCGCGGCGGTACCAGGGTGCGCGCAAGGTCGGCAGCGGGCTGGGGCTGGCGCTCGCCGCTCGGATGGCCCGCCGGCTCGGCGGCAGGATCGAGGCCGGTCACGCGCCCGAGGGCGGGGCGAGATTCACGGTGACGGTGCCGTTTGGGCCGGGTGAGAGGAGGTAGTGCACCCGTCGGCTCAATTCGGCGGAGCTCGGAGCAGCTCGGACAGGAGGTACCCAGATGCGACGCACACGCATAGGCCTGTTGCTCAGTGCCGTGATCCTGGTGATCGTCGGCTCCCTGCCGGGGATCGCACTGGCGGATCCGACACCCGGCGAGACCGGTCAGGGTGGCCAGCACGAGAACTGGCTCAAGAACGTGCTGCACGGTGAGGGCATCGTGCAGACGAAGAAGGGCCCGATACGGGTCGCGATGCAGAACGGCACCGCGACGGCGGCGACGGACACCTCGCTGACGGTCCGGTCGACCGACGGCTACACCAAGACGTGGACCCTGGCCCAGAACGCCAAGATCTACAACAACCACATGAGTGTGCAGCCAGGAGCGATCCAGGCGGGCTCCCAGGTGGTTGTCGGCGGCCCGATCACGGTCAGCGGCGGCGGCGGAAGCCCGGCGGCGTCCCCCACCACGACCTACACGGCGCAGATCGTGCTGATCCAGTCCACGGCCGGGGCCGGGACCGGGACCGGGACCGGGACCGAAACCCCAGCGCCGGCTCCGGCGACCTCTTAAGGCCGAAGCTCGGCGATGCAGCACTTCACGGAGCCGCCGCCCTTCTTGAGCTCGGTCAGCTCCACCGGTACAGGCAGGTAACCGGCCTGGCGGAGCTTGGCCGCGAGGGCGGTGGCTTCACTGTTGAGGACCACGTTGCGCCCGTCGGAGACGAGGTTGAGCCCGAACGACAGGGCGTCCTCCTCATCGGCGACGACGGCGTCCGGGAAGAGCTGCGCGAGCACCCGTTGGGACGCGGCCGAGAACGCGCCCGGGTAGTAGACGACGGTGCGGTCGTCCAGCGACGCCAGCGCGACGTCGAGGTGGTAGAAGCGCGGGTCGACGAGGCGCAGCGAGACCACCGGCCGGCCGAGCGCCTCCTGCGCCTCCGAGTGCGCCGAGGTCTCGGTCCGGAAGCCGTGACCCGCCAGGATCACGCCGCCGCCGAGCGCGTCGGGCAGGTAGGCGAAGTCGCCCTCGCCCTCGTTGGTCTCGGCCGGCGCGACGAACTTCCAGCCGTGGTTGTCGTAGAACCGCCGGTGCGCGGCGGCCTCGGCGATGCGCTGGGGGTACTTGAAGCGCGCCCCGTAGACGACGCCGTCGACGCTGAACGCCCCGTTGGCCGCGTAGACCATGTCCGGCAGGCCGATCTCCGGGGGCAGCACGTGCACCTGGTGGCCGAGCCGCACCAGGGTCTCCCGCAGGCCCTCCCACTGCTTCAGGGCGAGCTCGGTGTCGACGGGCGTGGACACGTCCATCCACGGGTTGATCGCGTACTCCACCACGAAGTGCTCGGGTGGCGACATCAGGTAGGTGCGCTCGCGTGGCTGCCGCTCGACGTGGGTCACGAGATCAAACGGTAGATTTGTGGGGTTGCACAAAACAGCGGTATTGCTTGCTTTCGAGGAGGGATTTGTTGCGCCTCGACCCGATCGACCAGCAGATCATTGCGTTGCTGCAGGAGGACGCCCGCTCATCGTATGCGGACATCGGATCGCAGGTGGCGCTGTCCGCACCGGCCGTGAAGCGTCGCGTCGACCGGCTTCGATCAACCGGAGTGATCCGCGGCTATACGGCGCTCGTCGACCCCGACGCGCTGGGCTGGACGACGGAGGCGTTCGTCGAGCTGTTCTGCACCGGGCGGACGTCGCCGCAGCAGATCCGCGCCGCCGCGAAGCGCCACCCGGCGGTCGTCGGCGCCTACACCATCTCGGGTGAGGCCGACGCGCTGGTCCACCTGCGGGCGGTCGACATGGCGGGGCTCGAGGAGGCCCTCGAACGGCTGCGCGCCGAGCCGTTCGTGACGTCGACCCGCAGCATGATCGTGCTGTCACGGCTGGTCGAGCGGCTGGCGCCGAAAGTCGTCACCGTGCCGGGAACCGGATCGACACCCGCCACGTCCTAGCACGCATGAGACGCTCGCTTGCCGCGTTGAGTGCCCTGGTTTTCGTTGTCTCCGGATGTACTGGCGGCGGGACGCCGAAGCCCGCGCCGGCGACGGTCGCCGGGCCGGATCCGGTGTTCAAGCTGGTGGCGTTCGACTCCTGCGAGCAGCTGCTGTCGTCGCTGCGGGACGCCGCCGCGGGTGCGGTCGGGCCGTGGGGGTTCCTGAACGACGGCGGCATGCTGCGCGGCGGTCGCGCCGAGGACACCGGCGCACAGCGGCAGGGCGGGCTCAACAGCGGCAAGGCGGCCGCCCCGGCCGGTCAGGAGTTCTCCGGCACCAACACCCATGAGGCGGGTGTCGACGAGCCGGATCTCGTGAAGACCGACGGCAAACGGATCGTGACGCTGTCGCGCGGCACCCTGAAGGTCGTCGACGTCGCCGGCCGGGCGGTGACCGGCTCCCTGGCCATCGGCACCGTCGACGACGTCAGCGGCAAGAGCGCCGCCAACGCCACGGAGCTGCTGCTGTCCGGGGACCGCGCGCTGGTGCTCGGCTACGACTACCGGGCGGGCTTCGACGACGTGCCCGGCGTGTCGGGTGCGCAGATGACGCTGGTCGACCTCGCCGGCGCGCCGAAGGTGATCGGCCGGTTCACCGTCGAGGGCGGCCTGCTCGACGCCCGGCAGGTCGGCGGCACCGCTCGGGTGGTCGTGGTGTCCCGGCCGCGGATCGCGTTCCCCGACAACGCGAAGCTCGGCAGCGACGACGCGCGGATCGCGGCGAACCGTTCGGCGGTCATGGCCGCGCCGGTCGACGCGTGGCTGCCGAAGTGGGCCGCGACCGACGCCGCCGGCAAGCGCACCGAGGGCCGGGTCGACTGCGGCGCGGTGAGCCGGCCGGCGACCTACTCGGCGACGTCGATGCTGACGGTGCTGACGTTCGACCTGGGCGGTGCGGCGCTCGGCGGCGGCGATCCGGTCTCGGTCGTGGCCGACGGCGACACCGTCTACGCCAACGGGCCCAGCCTGTACATCGCCAACGACCAGCGCTGGCGGGTGCTCGCCGCCGACGTGGTGCGCAGGAAGGTCGCGACGTCGCCGGCCCGGCCGTCGACCCAGGTGTTCAAGTTCGACATCGGCGCGCCGGGCAGCCCCCGGTTCGTCGCGTCGGGTGAGGTGCCGGGCTGGCTGCTCAACCAGTACTCGATGTCGGAGTGGGACGGGCACCTGCGGATCGCCACGACGATGTCCGCCGACAACACGACGGCGTCGGCGGTGTACGTGCTGCGCCGCGACGGCGGCCGGCTCACCGAGGCGGGTCGCGTCGACGGCCTCGGCAAGGGCGAGCGGATCTACTCCGTGCGGTTCATCGGCACGACCGGCTACGTGGTCACGTTCCGGCAGACCGACCCGCTCTACACGCTCGACCTGCGCGACCCCGCGGCGCCGAAGGTGGTCGGGGAGCTGAAGATCCCGGGCTACTCGGCATACCTGCACCCCGCGGGCGACGGGCGGCTGCTCGGCCTGGGGCAGGACGCCAACGCGCAGGGCCGGGTGCAGGGCATGCAGGTGTCCCTGTTCGACGTGCGGGACCCGGCGCACCCTTCGCGGGTCGCGCAGTTCAAGCGGCCGGGCGGCAGCTCCGAGGCGGAGTACGACCCGCACGCGTTCCTCTACTGGGCGCCGCTGGGGCTGCTCGCGGTGCCGGTCTGGCGCGACACCCAGCCGGCCGTGCTGGTGCTGAAGGTCGGCGACTCGGCGATCACCGAGGCGGGTGCGATCACCCACCCCGGTCGCTACACGGCGATCCGCCGCTCGCTGATCATCGGTGGCACTTTGTGGACCCTGTCGGAGCAGGGGCTGAAGGCGACCGACGCGGCGACCCTGGCCGAGCAGGCCTGGATCGCGCTCTAGCTGGATCGTTTCGGTGCTGCGCCGCTGTACGGTCGGCGCGGCTGGGCGGTCAGCGCCGCCGCACGGTCAGCGCTGTCCGCCGTCTGGTCAGCGCTGCTCTCCGGCGACGTGCTGCACGAACGCCCTCCAGGCGGCGGCGTCCACGAAGATCTCCGGGCTGTTGGCGTCCTTCGAGTCCCGGATGCCGACGGCCTTCGGGTCGAGTAACACCTCGACGCAACCGTTGCCGCCGCTGCGCGTGCTTTTACGCCACACAATGCTCATGATGATGACCCCTAGAACCTGGGCTATTCGTATTCGCGAATAGCCCGCTGAATGTAATCAAGTGTTTCCGCGTGGCTCAGCGCCACAGTGCGCAACGATTCGAAGGCGACCAGGTAGCGCCGCACTTCCTCGGGGCGGTTGCGAAACACCCCGCCGGTCATTCCGTCGCAATACACGAGCGGCTGCTCGGTGTCGCCGACGAAGTCGAGCACCGTGAACGCCCCGTCGATCCCCCGGTGCGCCCCACGGTCGAACGGCACCATCTGCAGCGTCACCGTCGGACGGTCGGCGATCTCCAGGAGCCTCATGAGCTGCCTTCGCATGACATCATGACCGCCGACCGGCCGCTTGAGGACCGCCTCGTCGAGAATCGCCCAGATCCGCGGCGGCGGGTCGCGGGTCAGGACGGCCTGTCGCGCCATCCGGACCGACACCCGCTGGTTCACCACGTCGGGCCGCTCCCCCACGGACACCGAATTGATGATCGCGCCGGCGTATTCCACGGTCTGCAGCAGTCCGTGGAGAATGACCGCGTCGTAGATGTAGACGTCGGCTGCCTCGGATTCGAACCCGATCATTGTTTCATAGGCGCCGAGCAATGCGTCGCCATAGGCTTCCCACCAGGCCCGCTGGCGCGATTGCGCGGCGAGGGCGGTGATGCGGGTGCGCTCGGCCTCTGCGGTCTGGTAGAGGTCGAAGAGCTTCGTCAGGTCCGGGTTGCGGACGCTGCTGTTGGCGGTCTCGATCCGGCTGACCTTGGACTCGGACCACTTGAGCTCGGCTGCGACATCGGCGGCCGTCTTCCGGGCAGCCTCTCGCAACCGGCGCAGCTCGGCTCCGAGCTGGCGACGGAGCAGAGTCGGGCTCGGCTTCGAGGACATCGACCACACCGTACCGCATCCACACTCAAATACTGAGAACTTTCGGCACTGGGTTGCACTTGCATCTGACAGCGAGTTGATGCGTAATCAAGTTAGAAGCTACTAGTGAGGTTGCATGATCCGCCTCACCCAGCGACGGCGACGCTTGGGCTTCGATGTGCCTCATCCCCAGGAGGCACGCTGGACGGCGGCCGTCACCGTGGCCGGTTGCCGCCTTCCTCGTTCGTCGCGTCGGCGTCCGCGATCCGGGCCCCGACCAGCAGCAAGGGAGCGCGACCATGAGTTCCTACGCACCCCAGTCGTTCGAGTCCCGGCCGGTCATCCACTACAACCAGCACGGGATCCTGGTCACCGACCGGATCTTCGCCACCGACCGCGGCCGTTACGAGATCGCGGAGTTGTCGCGACCGGCGCACGGCACCGGCACCCTGCACCCGGGCGTGCGGGCGTGCGTCGCGGTCGGGATCGCGAACGTCGTCGTCCTCGGCGCGGCGGCGACCACCGGCTCCGTGCCGGTCATCCTGGTCGCGCTGTCGGCGCTGCTGATCACCTGGGTCGTCGGGGTCGTCTACGCACGCCGCTGGCCGCGGCAGCACACGCTGCTCGCCGACTACCGCGGCACGCGGGTCACGCTGCTGCGCACGCGGGACGTCGACCTCTTCGGCCGGGTGTCCCGGGCGCTGCGCCGCTCCTGCGGGCTCTAGCGTCTGCCGCGCCTTACAGGTACATCCCGGTGCGCTCGCCCTCGACCTGCTTGGGGGTGTCGTTCTCGCCGAAGAACCGCTTCCCGCCGAACTCGCCCTGCAGGCGGTCGTCCAGCTCGTCCGCGAGCCCGGTCATCACCTGCACGGCGAGCATCAGGTGCGTCGCCTGGAAGTCCCGGCCGAACACCGGCACCGACGCCCACACCGTGTCGTTGGTGCAGTACAGCCGGCCGATCGGCATCCGGTTGGTGAGCTCGGACAGCTTCACGTAGAGCCGCTCGGTCGGCTCGATCTCGGTCAGCACCGGCGAATACACGTCGACCAGCGGCGGGTTGTCCCGCACCCGGACGAACACCATCGCCGACCCGGACCGGATGCCGATGTCACCGTCCGGGTCGATCGTCAGCTCCTCCGGCGTCGTCTTCATCAGCCGGGCCACGACCGTGATCACCTTGTCGTGCAGCGGCAGGTCGTCCTGCTCGTCACCCACCTGGTGCTGCTTCGCCCGCACCACCGCCACCGGCCCGTCGCCGTCGGTCTCGACGATCGACGCGAGCGACCGGGCGACGCCGAGCGACGGCAGGGCCGCCACCAGCCCCTGCGCGTCGTGGGCGAGATAGGTGAGGAACGCGGGGTGCGGCGTGCCGTAGATGTCGCGCAGCGTCCGCATGATGAGCCGGCTGAGCTGGACGGCCTCGCTCTTGGGCACCCGCACGCCGAACGCCTCGCCCGAGCCCGGCACCACCCCCGGCGGCGACCACCCGAGCGCCACCGTCTGCGCGATCACGGTCCGCCCCAGCCGATACGCCGCGGGCAGGTCGGCGTTGCCGACGGCGGTCGCGGCGAGCATGTCGCCGTCCTCGCCGGTCACCTGCACCGAGTAGATGGCGTCGCCGGTCCCGGACGCCGTCGGGTCGAGCGTCAGATCGAGCGTCGTGCCGGGGGCGAGCTGCCGCAGCGCGTCGACCAGGTGCCGCGCGAAATCGCGCCAGGCCTCGGCGACCTTCTCCTTGAGGTCCCCGCCGATCGGGTCCTCGTCGTCGAACAGCGCCGCCTCGTAGTCCTGATCATCCGCCATGACCGCCTCCAATCCCCCCGGGCTCACCCTATCCAGACGACGCACGTCCCGGGTGCCTCGGGCTCCTCGGACTGGTTGCTTCCGGGTCGTGGCGCCTGTTTCCGGGTCGTGGCGTCGGTCAGCCCTCGTCCACCAGAGCGACGAGCCGCGCCCGGGCCTCCTCGAGGTCGGCGCCCCGCCCGACGGCGACCCCCAGCAGGAACGCGGTCAACGGCGCCCCCGGCCGGGCCACGTTGTGCGCCACGTCCCGCGCGAGGTCGAGGATCGCGTCCTGCTCCTGCGCGCCCAACGGCTCCAGCCCGAGCTCCGCGCACGCCCGCACCACCCACGCCGCCAGCTCTGGATTCCCGCTCATCGGTCTCCACCCCCGTCTGCTCGCCGCAGGTCCTCTTCGGTGTCGCAGTCGAAGTACGGCGCCGGCCCGGACCCGGTCCACTCGACCTCGACCACGTCCAGCCCATCCAACACCGCCCGCATCGACCGGCCCGCCGCAGGCCCGAGCCGCTCGACCGCGTCCCGCAGCGCGCCGGCCCGCCACACCCCGCACAGCAGCTGCCGCTTGCCGCGCCCGTCGACGAACACCGCCCCGTCCACGTCCTCCTCGACCGCCGCGACGAGGACGCCTACTCCCTCAACCGTGAGGTACGGCAGATCAGCGGCGAACAGTCCGACCAGCGCCGGCCCTTCCTCCGACGCCGCTCGCGGGACGAGGTCGAGCGCGGCGGCGGTCGCGGCCGCCGGGCCGGCACCGGGTGGCTCCTCACGGACGGTGCGCACCCCCGTGGGCAGCCCCTCCCGGGGCGGCCCGACCACGATCCGCAGCGCCGCCCCCTCGACCGCCGCGAGCACCCTGTCGAGCATCGGCACCCCGGCGACGGGCAGCATCGGCTTGTCCTGGCCACCGAGGCGCGTGCCGCCACCCCCGGCGAGGATCACGGCCACAAGTCCCGGCCATGCGGTGGCTGCGCCCATGGGCAGAACGTACCGTCGAGCGGGCAACGACCGGAACCACTCCCCGCATCTGGAGGCCCGACCATGGGACGCGTCACGCAACGGCGCACGATCACCCGGGTCACCGTCACCCCCGCCCCGGACGGCCCGGCGGGGGTCGCGGCAAAAGTCGGGCCCGACACCTTGATCGCCGAGGAGCCGCTGGAGATCAGGGTCGGACCGGCCGGGACGCCACGCCCCGCGCTGGCGGTCACGATGCGGACCCCCGGGGACGACCTCGACCTGGCGATCGGGTTCCTCCTCACCGAGGGGATCATCAGATCCGCCGCGGACGTGCGGACGGCGCAGCTGTGCGCCGGCGACCAGGAAGCGAACACCTACAACGTCGTGGACGTGGTGCTCGCCGACGGGGTCCCGGCCCCGCAGACCGATCCGAGCCGGAACTTCTACACCACCTCCTCGTGCGGCGTCTGCGGCAAGGCCAGCATCGACGCCGTGCGGACACGCTCACAGTTCGACGTCGCGGCGGACGGCATCCGGGTGGCGCCGGCACTGCTGGCCGACCTGCCCGACGCGCTGCGGGCGGGCCAGCGGGCGTTCAGGACGACGGGCGGCCTGCACGCGGCCGGGCTGTTCGACGCGGCCGGGCGCCTGGTCTGCCTCCGGGAGGACGTGGGCCGGCACAACGCCGTGGACAAGGTGATCGGCTGGGCCGCGCGACAGGACCGCCTGCCGCTCGCCGGTCACGTGCTGATGGTCAGCGGCCGGGCGAGTTTCGAGCTGTGCCAGAAGGCCTGGATGGCAGGCATCCCGGTGCTGGCCGCGGTGTCGGCGCCGAGCACCTTGGCCGTCGACCTGGCCGAGGAGGCAGGGCTGACCCTCGTCGGCTTCCTGCGCGGCCAGACCTTCAACGTCTACACCGGCGCCCACCGCATCACCGGCCTGCCCCAGACCTGATCACACCGGCCGAGTTCCCCGCGGGCGGGAATGCCGGGTCAGCCCTCAGACGCCCGGCGCATCCACCGTCCCCGGCGGTGCGCACGCACCAGCACGCCGCCCGGACTGGGTGAACGGCAAGGCACCCTCATCCAGGGCGGCCCGCAGGACAGTGGCGGGGCCCCGCGCCCGAAGCACAGATCGCCAACCGGACCAAGAGCACCTCACCGCGACCGACCACCCGCGTCCGACCCGGACCGGCAAACACCGCAACCAGGTCGAACGCGGCGTCGACCGCCGCCCGCAACAGCTCATGGCTCGTGGTCGCAACCAGGCACGACGCCCTGAACACCTCCCATCGATCAGGAACGCGGCACCGAGCAGACCGCCGACGCCGCATCCGAGCCAGCAGCGACACGCGGGCAGACCACCCGACGCCCCACACCCGAGCCAGCAGCGACACACGGGCAGACCGCCGACGCACGCCCGGGGTGGGGCGGCGCCGGCAGGGTTCAGCGCCTTCGGCGGCGGGTGGTGCGGCGGCGGGGTGGAGTGGGGCGACGGCCGTCGCGGCGGCCGATCGGGGGCAGGGACTGCGGGGACAGGCCGCGGTCGAGGATCTCGGCCATGAGCTTGGCGGCACGATAGCCAGGGTCGGCGTCGAACGCGCGATCCAGAGCGATCCGGGAGCGGACACCGTTGCCGGAGCGCCAGGACGCATAGGCGACGAGCATCGCGGCCGGGGCGGCGAACGTGGGGACGCAGCGGCGCAGCACATCGGTCCACAGGCGGTCGTGGAGGTCGAGGTCGGTGTCGAGGTCTCGGTCGATGCGCAGCCAGGCATCGTCGCGCAGGGGCAGGCTGTGGAGGAGGAACGCGAGCCAGGCGACCTCCTCGTCGGTGAGGCCCTCGCCGGCGCGGACGCGGCGCAGCGCCGCGTCGATGGAGGCGACGCCTTCGGCGGGCGTGCCGGGCGAGTGGACGAGGCGGGTCTGGGCCTGGCGGGTGGCGCGCTCGGCGGCGTCGAGGGCGGGGCCGGTCGGGGCGGCGAGGCTGGCGACGAGGGCGGCCCGGTCGGGCAGTGCGACCATCCCGATCAGGGTGGCGGTCGCCGCGACCGCGGACGTCTCGACGTCATAGGGCTGGCCTTCGGTCGGGCAGCAGTAGGGCGACTCGCAGATCAGCGACCGGTAGCGCCCCTCGTGGGCCCAGAGCATCTCGTGCACGGCGATGCCGTGGCGGCGCATCGCGGCGGTGGTGGCGTGGATGAGGGTCTCGACGCGCTCGGGCGGGCCATAGCCGATGAGCACGACGTGGTCGACGTCCTGGCGGGCGAACAGGGCGCCATAGCCGTCGGCCAGGGTGTCGAGGTCCTCGCCCGGATCGGGCAGGTCGTCGCGCATGTGGAAGCGCAGCCGCTTGTCGCGCACCCCGAGGGCGACGAGGCTGTCGGACGGGTGGAACCCGAACAGGTACGGCGTGCCGGCAAGGATGTCAGCGGGGGTGCGCAGGCGCAGCCGGGGCTGCGCGAGGGTCGAGGTCGCGGTCGTCATGCACCCGAGCTTGGTGGCTGCCGCCACCCACGGGAACTCGCGGTTTTCGGCTGTGGACAACGCCCGATTCGATCCACAACCGCCGGCCGCACCTTGACAAACGCCAGCCCACCGCTATGCGAGAAGTAACAGGAAGCAGCGCTAGAAGCGGAACCGCTGCGCGTGCAGGTCGATCCCGTCGTGCCAGTCGTGGCCGTCCGAGTGCAGGTCGATGGCGAGCGTCACCCGGGCGAGCGCGTCATACCCGGCCGCCTGCAGGCACCGGATCGCGTCGACGTTGCGCGCCGCCGGCGAGATGCTCAGCTGCCCGAGCCCTCGCCGCCTGGCCTGGTCGGCGACGTGGGAGAGCAGCGCCCGCCCGATCCCCGCGCCCCGCCGGGACGACGCGACGACCAGCGGCTCGACCTGCCCACCGCGCCCGTCGAGGATGAGCCCGACCATGCCGACCACGCCGACGCCGAGGATCTCCGCGACCCACATGCCAGACAGGTCGAGCCGCGTGAGGTACTCCTCGAACGCGGCCCCGGGGTCGCCGCTGACGGGTGGCGCCGCCGGGTAGAGGTGCTGATGCTCCTCGGTCAGCTCTGCCCACAGCTGCCGGCACTCGCGATGGTCCGTCGGTCGATACGCCCGGATCGTCGGCTGCAGCGTCGCGACCCCGCCACCTACGCCGTCATCTGCGCGAACAGTCACCATGTGTTCATGCTTACTCCGGTGCGCGCCGCCGCGACACCCACATCGCGGTATTGCACCCCGGCCGATCGCCGCCTGACCGTTTCACGCCTTTTGTTGCAACACGCGGATCGTGGCCACACGGTTATGGATGGAGCCGGTGAGCGATAACATCAAAATCGGCTCGCAGCTACGACGAAGGGACCGCCGGTCGGGACGGTCCCTTCGCTGTTGCTCAGGCTTGGTTGGGGGAAGCTGTTGCTCAGATGTGTTACGGAAGGCGGAATTCGCCGTCGGTGTCGACCGCGGCGATGAAGGTCTCCCATTCGGCGCGGGTGAAGCGCACGGATCCCGCGTCCGGGGAGTTGGAGTTGCGGACCTCGACGACGCCGTCGACGAACCGCGCTTCGACGCACTGTCCGTTGTTACCGCTCCGGGTGGGCTTGTGCCACCGCTCGTTCAGCGCAGCCATTCTGCGCACTCCTTCGTTGTCAGGCCGTCTCAGCGACCGTTGACTCGATCAGCTTGACCGACTCGAATGGGCTGAGCGCGGCGGCTCGCAGACTTTCGAACACGTCGTGGTACCGCTGGACGTCTCCGGCTTCCTGGTAGATGTCGCCGGCCATGGCTTCGGCGTACACGACGCTTGGTGCACCTTGGAACTTGAGGATCGCGAATGATCCAGCCATGCCGGCATAGGCTCCCCCGCTGAAGGGGAGTATCTGGATCGTCACGTTCCTCGCCCGGCCCATTTCGGCCAGGTGCTTGAGCTGCGACCGCATCACGTCGACCCCACCGATGAGGCGCCGGATGACGCTCTCGTCGAGGACCGCGATGAACTGCAATGGATTCTCAGCCCGGGTGAGCAGCTCCTGCCGCTCACGCCGGGCGCTGACATGCGCTTGGACCGCGTCCTCCGATTCGCCGGACGGGGAGGCGGCGGCGAGCAACGCCCGCGTGTACTCCTCCGTCTGGAGCATGCCGGGCACCACGAGCGCCTCGTAGTCCCGCATCTCGATCGCGTTGGACTCCAGGCCGATGTAGCGGGAGTAGTGGCTGGGAAGGTCGCCGAAGCGGGCGAACCAGCCCCGCGTCTTGCCTTCCTTCGCAAGCGCGATCAATGTCTCCGTGAGATCGCTATCATCAACGTCGTAAATCTTGAGCAACTGTTCGAGGGTGCTGCGGCGGATGCCGACCTTCCCGCCCTCCATGCGGCTGATGGTGCTGGGCGAGCAGTCGAGCTGCAGGCCGACGTCCTCGGTGGTGAGCTTCGCCTGCTCGCGCAGGCGCCGGAGCTGTTTGCCCAGCTGGAAGCGGGGGAACGTGGGGCTGTGCGCGTGCGACACCACTCACCTCCATTACTCAGGACGAGTGTCACCGTTACCGGGTTGTCGCGCAAGCTTGAGCGTCAGTGAGCGATTGGGTTGCTCTACTCAAGTTTGACGGAACGTATTGCCCCGGGAAACCTGCACATGCATTCTGGGGCGGTCAGAGATGGTTCCTCTGCCGGAGGGAGATCCGTCGTGATCGAAGACGACGTGATCCTGCTCGAAGGCGCACCACGGCTTTTCGGCATTGTCGCCGATCCGTTCGACGACGACCACCCCCAGGTTGTCGCCTGGGGTCATGAGCTGCCGGATCAGGCCGTGCTCACCTGGCGCCTGGGGAATGGGAAGTCCGAGATCGCCGTCTTCCGCTCGGCGAACGACGCGCTCGCAACCGCTCAGCAGCTGTATCCCGCCTGGATCCTGTGGACCGCACCCGCGACGCAGGGGTTCTGATGGCCGTCATCTATGACCATGCCGTGACCGACGCCCGCCGCCTCGTGGCGCGCCACCAGCCGTTACGCGTCCATCAGGCGACACGCTGTGCGGCCGGCTGCGCGCGCTGGCCGTGCAAGCCGTTCTCCACCGCCTGGGCGATGGTGACCCGCAACTCCAACACGCGCGCCGGCCGCTGACCCGCGCACACTTCATGACCCAGCGCTAAACCTGTGCGGCCGGGCAGTCCTCAAGATCTGACTGATCGGCCGACCCCGATCGGGGCCGATGCGCGGTCCAGCTCCTGACCGCCTCCGGCTTGCCCTTGCGCGTGGCGTTCCACCCCGGCCACGCCTTGTCCTGGATGGGCACGCCCTTCGTCGGTGAGGGCGTGGGCACGACGGCGGGGGGCTCCTGCACCTCGGGCGCCGGCGCGGTCGGCGGAGCCGGCACCACCGTGGGCGGCTTGGTGCCCGTACCGACGACGACACCACCGCCTGATCCACCCGACGTCCTCGCGCTGACGCGCGGCTTCGCCACGGTCGCCGGGGGCAGCGGCGCGGTCGGCTCCGCCGCGCGCGACGGCGTGCCCGTGCCGTGCAGCCCGCTGCTGGGCGTCGGGGCGAGCACGAGCGGTCCGGGCCGTGGCTCGGCGACGATCGGCGTCCGGACGGACGGCGCCGTGTCCAGTGAGGCGCTGCCTGCGGCGACCACGATCAGGGTCGGCACCGAGGTCAGCGCCACGAGCAGCGCGGAAATGAGCAGCGGCCGCCGGTTCGGCGACAGTATGCGGTGGGTACGGACGTCGGATTCCAAAGGAAGCGCTCCAGTGTGCGGGGGAAGGCAGAACGAAGCTCATTGGGAGCAACGGCCGCACGCCGGGCGAGGATCTGCCCGGTTCGGAGGGATTTTTCGACCTTGCAACGCGGACGAACCCGGACTCCATGGTGTCGATCCACACGCCTTCTGCGATGCTGGA
Organism: Dactylosporangium sp. NPDC050588; assembly: GCF_040654975.1. Lineage (NCBI taxonomy): Bacteria > Bacillati > Actinomycetota > Actinomycetes > Micromonosporales > Micromonosporaceae > Dactylosporangium > Dactylosporangium sp. NPDC050588. Next base: position 79,979 of record NZ_JBFAJA010000049.1, read on the forward strand.
CACACACCGGCAACGGGGCTGTAGCGTCCGCATACCCTGCGACTGAGCCTCAGAGCCGGCTCCCGGGCGTGATCCACTCACACCCACCGCGACGCGCCGGCTCCAACAGGGCCGCCGCGTAGCAGCCACCCCCGCTGCGCGGCAGGGTTACCCCCGCTGCCGACGCGAGAGACGACAGGGAGAAACGGATGGCGAAGGGCGAAGCAAAGGCCCGGACGTCAGGAACACGGGCCGCGCCTGAACCCGCGTTCGTGCAGCTGCTCACCCCTGAGGGAGACCGGGTCGAACACCCCGACTACACGGTCGACTTCACCGATGAGGAATACCGCTCGCTCTACCACGACCTCGTCGTGGTCCGGAAGCTCGACGCCGAGGCGACCGCCCTGCAGCGCCAGGGCGAGCTGGGCATCTGGGCGAGCCTGCTGGGCCAGGAGGCGGCGCAGGTCGGCTCCGGCCGGGCGCTGCGCAAGCAGGACATGGCGTTCCCGACCTACCGCGAGCACGGCGTGCTGTACTGCCGCGGCGTCGACCCGATCGCACCGCTGACCCTGTTCCGCGGCGTCGACCAGGGCGCCTGGGACCCCAACGAGTTCAACTTCGGCATGTACACGATCGTGATCGGCGCGCAGACGCTGCACGCGACCGGCTACGCGATGGGCGTGACCAAGGACGGCAAGGTCGGCTCCGACGACGGCGAGGCCGTCATCGCCTACTTCGGCGACGGCGCCACCAGCCAGGGCGACGTCAACGAGGCCTTCATCTGGGCGTCGGTCTTCAACGCGCCGATGGTGTTCTTCTGCCAGAACAACCAGTACGCGATCTCCGAGCCCCTCGAGCGGCAGACCCGCGTCCCGCTGTACCACCGGGCCAGCGGCTTCGGCTTCCCCGGCCTGCGCGTGGACGGCAACGACGTGCTCGCCTGCTACGCGGTCACCCGCAAGGCCCTCGACGACGCCCGCCACGGCCAGGGGCCCTCGCTGATCGAGGCTTACACGTACCGGATGGGCGCCCACACCACGTCGGACGACCCGACCAGGTATCGCATCGCCAGCGAGGTCGAGGCGTGGCAGGCGAAGGACCCGATCGCGCGCCTGCGGGCGTTCCTCGGCAAGCAGGGCATCGCCGGCGACGACTTCTTCGCCGCGGTCGACGAGGAGGCCCGGGTCGCCGCCGCCGACCTGCGCGAGCGCGTCCTCACCATGCCGGACCCGGATCCGCGCACCCTGTTCGACCACGTGTATCCGCACGGTTCGCCGGAGCTCGAGCAGCAGAAGGCGCAGTTCGACAAGTACCTGTCGTCGTTCGAGGGGAGTGGGCACTGATGGCCGAGACCCTGACGATCGGCAAGGCGCTCAACACCGGCCTGCGCCGGGCGATGGAGCGCGACCCCAAGGTCCTCGTCATGGGCGAGGACGTCGGCAAGCTCGGCGGCGTCTTCCGCATCACCGACGGCCTGCAGAAGGACTTCGGCGACGAGCGCGTCATCGACACCCCGCTCGCCGAGTCCGGCATCATCGGCACGGCCGTCGGCCTCGCGATCCGCGGCTACCGGCCGGTGTGCGAGATCCAGTTCGACGGGTTCGTCTACCCGGCCTATGACCAGATCGTGTCGCAGGTCGCCAAGATGCACTACCGCTCCAAGGGCAAGGTCCGGCTGCCGATCGTCATCCGGATCCCCTTCGGCGGCGGCATCGGCGCGGTCGAGCACCACTCCGAGTCGCCCGAGGCCTACTTCGCGCACACCGCGGGCCTGAAGGTCGTCTCCTGCTCCAACCCCGACGACGCGTACTGGATGATCCAGCAGTCGATCGAGTCCGACGACCCGATCGTCTTCATGGAGCCCAAGCGCCGCTACTGGGAGAAGGGCCAGGTCAACGTCGACACCGCGAGCGCACCGCTGCACGTCTCGCGGATCGCGCGCCCCGGCACCGACGCGACGCTGCTCGCCTACGGCCCGATGGTCCGCACCGCGCTGGACGCCGCGACCGCCGCCGCCGAGGACGGGCGCGACCTGGAGGTCATCGACCTGCGCACGCTGTCGCCGCTGGACATGGGCCCGGTTTACGAGTCGGTGCGGCGCACCGGCCGCGCGATCGTCGTCCACGAGGCGCCCGGCAATCTGGGGCTCGGGTCGGAGATCGCGGCCCGGATCACCGAGGAGTGCTTCTACTCCCTCGAGGCGCCGGTCCTGCGCGTCACCGGGTTCGACACGCCGTACCCGGCCGCCCGGGTCGAGGAGGAGTACCTGCCCGACCTCGACCGGGTGCTCGACGCCGTCGACCGCTCGTTCGGGTTCTAGGGGGACGCGCAGTGACACGGGTCAAAGAGTTCAACCTTCCCGATCTGGGCGAAGGCCTCACCGAGGGCGAGATCCTCAAGTGGCTCGTCCAGGTCGGCGACACGATCGAGCTCAACCAGCCGATCGTGGAGGTCGAGACCGCGAAGGCGGCGGTCGAGATCCCCGCGAAGTGGGCCGGTCAGGTCGCCAAGATCTTCCATCCGGAGGGCACGACGGTCGAGGTCGGCTCCCCGATCATCGCCATCGACACCGATCCGGGCGGTGCCCCGGCGCCCTCCACGGGTGTGCCTTCCGCGGCCTCGCTGGCGGCCGTCGACATCGCCGGTGACGCGCCGGTCGAGCCCGGCATGATCGGCGGCCCCGCGCCGGGCGGCCGCACCGCCGTGCTCGTCGGCTACGGTCCGAAAACCGCCGCCGCGAAGCGCCGGCCAAGAACAACTGCAAGTGCAACCGCGGCACCTGTACTGCCGAAGCCTCCCGTCACGCCCGTGGCGCCGGCTCCGGTCGTCGTCATGGCGCCCGTGGACCGGACGCCGCCAGCGCGGGGCAACGTGCTGGCCAAGCCGCCGGTCCGCAAGCTGGCCCGGGACCTCGGCGTCGACCTCGCGGAGATCACGGGCACGGGGCCCAACGGTTCGGTCACGCGGGACGACGTGCTGTCCGTGTCGTCCGCCCCCGCCGCCGCTCCGGTTTCCCCGGCGGCGGCCCAGGCGTCCCGCACCGGCCGCGAAGAGCGGATCCCGGTCAAGGGCGTGCGGAAGCTGACCGCCGAGAACATGGTGGCGAGCGCGTTCACCGCACCGCACGTCACCGAGTTCCTGACGGTCGACGTGACCCGCTCGATGAAGGCCCTCGAACGGCTGAAGGCCAAGCGGGACTGGCGCGACGTGCGGGTGTCGCCGCTGCTCATGGTCGCCAAGGCGGCCCTGGTCGCCTTGAAGCGCTACCCGATGGTGAACTCCACGTGGCAGGGCTCGGAGATCCTGGTCAAGCACTACGTCAACCTCGGGATCGCCGCGGCGACGGAGCGCGGGCTGATCGTGCCCAACATCAAGGACGCCGACGCGCTCACCACGCGGGAGCTGGCCGACGGGCTGAACGACCTCGTCGCCACCGCCCGCGAGGGCAAGACGTCGCCGGCGGCGATGAGCGGCGGGACGTTCACGATCACGAGCGTCGGCGTCTTCGGCGTCGACACCGGCACCCCGATCCTGCCCCCGGGCGAGTCGGCGATCCTGGTGTTCGGCGCGATCCGGGACACCCCGTGGGTCCACAAAGGCAAGATCAAGATCCGGCAGGTGACGACGCTCGGCCTGTCCTTCGACCACCGGATCATCGACGGCGAGCTGGGCTCCAAGTTCCTGCGTGACGTCGGCGCGTTCCTCGAGGACCCCGAGGGATCGCTGCTGGCCTGGAGCTGAGCAGTCCAATTCACGGCAGGTGGCCCGGCGCTGACGCGCCGGGCCACTGTCATATGGCTGACGAACTGGGCGTTTAAGCAGCCAGCAACCCTACGAATCGTCGGCGCGTGCGCCGCGTCACTTGCTATTCGCTGGCTAACGATCTTCCACTGGGCGTGTAATGGATGCGAAGCAAGCCTCGTCCTTACATCCCAAGGAGCCCGCCGTGAGCACCTTCATGGAGCGTTACCGCGCCCGCCGCAACGCCGCCCGCCGCCTCGACGCGATCGAGCGCGCCATCGCCAAGAACCCGTCCGCCGCGCTGCGCGACGAACTCCACGCCATGCTCAGCCGAAGTTGAGCCTGCGCACCACCCGAGCCCGCCGCCCTGGTCCGACCCTCCCCGGACCGGGGCGGCATCGCTTTGTTCACCTATTCTGGGAGCGCTTGCCGGCGAACCTGAGCCTCCGCTCTGCCATGTACGGTTCGGGTCGACTACGGTCGCAAGGGTCTGACCCACAGGAGGCACGATGACGTCCGACCAGCCCCACCCGTCCGAAGCGGACGAGAGTGCGGCGAGCGCGCCGAGCTCACCCCCGCCCGGCACGCCCCCGGCCGGCACCGTGCGAGCGACCGCGTCGGTCCCGATGCCGACCAGGCCTCCCGTCCAGCCGTCGTCCCCGGCGGCGCCGCCGGCCCCCGCGACGTACGGCTCACCCGCCGCCTCCTCAGAGCCCGCCCCTGCCGCCCCGCCGGTCGCGCCGGCCGCCGCGCCTCCCGCTGTGCCCGCCGCGACCGGGCAGGGTGCGGTCGAGGACGCCGAGCAGCAGCCGAGGCCCGGGCCGTTCCCGCCGGCTGGGCCGTTCGCGCCGCCGGCCCCTCCGCTTCCGGCCCGCACGCCGCCGAACGTGCCTCCGGGCCCGCCGGGCAGCTTCCCCGGTTTCACTCCGTCAGCACCGGCCGGCGAGGCCTCGTCCGCCGCTCCGCAGAGCGACCCGGCCGCCGCCGCCCAGGATCCGGTTCAGGCTCCGGCGGGCCCCAACGGCCCTCCCGCCGGCTACACCCAGGTGCCGGTGCCCCCGCCTGCCCCTGCTTCCGGCGCCGCGCCTTCTTCCGGCGCCGCGCAGGTGCCGGTGTCCGGTGTTCCCTCATCCGGGTCGGCGCAGGTGCCCGGGTCCGGCGGTGCGCCGGCCGGATCGGTGCCGGGCGCCCAGCACGGCAACGCTCCCGTCTCGGCGGCCCCTGTCTCGGGGAGCGCCCGGACGTATGGCACCGCCCAGGTCTCCGGCAGCGCCCAGGTCCCCGGCGCCATGCCTCCGCCGCCCGCGGTCCTGCCGACCTCCGCACCCCCGGCGACGTACGGCACCCCGACCTCGCCCCCACCCACCTCCGCGCCGCCGGCCACCTACGGCTCGCCTTCCACGCCGCCGGCCGCGTACGGCGCCCCGGCCTCCGCCCCACCGGCCGCCTATGGCGCGCCCACCTCGGCGCCGCCGGCCACCACCTACGGCTCGGCTCCCTCTGCGCCGCCGACTGCGTACGGCGCCCCGACCTCCGCACCGCCGGCCGCATTCGGCGCGCCTACCGCCGCTCCGCCGACCGCCTACGGCGCTCCCACCTCGGCGCCGCCGGCCGCTGCCACTCCGCCGGCCACCTACGGCATGACTTCCGCCCCACCGGCCGCCTTTGGCGCGCCCACCTCCGCTCCGCCGGCCACGTACGGCGCCCCGACCTCCGCCCCGCCCGCGACGTACGGCACGCCGGCATCGACGGCGCCCAGTGCGGCGGGCCCTGAAGCGGGACAGCCCGCCGGTGCCGTCCCGGCGGCACCGAACCTGGGGAAGATCCCGCCGGCGTCGTACGCCGCACGGGCACAGGTGTCCGTCCCGCCCGCGAACGTGCCCCCGACCAGCGCGCCGCCGGCCAACCTGCCGCCCACGAGCGCACCACCGGCGACCGGGCTGTACCAGGCGTCAGCACCACCGGCGACCAACATGCCTTCCTCGGCGCCTCCGGCGTCCGGGCCGCCCGCGACCGGCATCTATCAGGCCGCGCCGCCGCCCGCCACGGGGGTCTACCAGGCTTCGGTGCCGAGCGCAGCACCGACCGGCCCGCATTACAGCGACCTCGTCACCATGCCCGGCGATCAACCCCCTTCTGGTTCTGAGCCTGTCGGCGGGGCACCGGTCGTACCGACGCCGCCGACTGAAAAGAAGAGCAAGCGCGGCCTGATCATGGGGCTGGTCGTGGTGGTCGTGGTCTTCCTGCTCGCGGTGGCCGGCACAGGCATCGTGGTGGCGCTGAACAACGCCGACAGCACCAGCTTCGCGGTCAACTCGTGCGTCAAGCAGGACGGCAACTCGGCCAAGAAGGCGAGCTGCTCGGACAAGGACGCATTCACGATCGTGCAGAAGGTTGAGAAGCCGGAGAGCTGCTCAGACGCCAGCCAACCGTACGTCGTGCTGCAGCACAAGGGACAGAAGGACGAGGTCCTCTGCCTCCGTCCGACCTCGGCCAAATGACCTAGGCGCCCGGGACCAACGCCGCATGGGATCGCCCGGCGGCACTCGGGCAGACTTGGGGGCATGACCGACCCGGCACAGTCGCCACTGCTCAAGGCCCGCGTCCGCGCTCCCGAACTCCGGGGGCGCGGATGGCTCAACACCGACGGACTCACCCTGTCCGATCTGCGGGGCAAGATCGTTGTTCTCGACTTCTGGACCTTCTGCTGCATCAACTGCCTGCACGTGCTCGACGAGCTGCGCCCGCTTGAAGAGCGGTTCGCGGACGTGCTGGTGACCATCGGGGTGCACTCGCCGAAGTTCGAGCACGAGAAGGACGCCGCCGCGCTCGCGGCCGCCGTCGAGCGGTATGGGGTCGACCATCCGGTGCTGGACGACCCCGAGATGGAGATGTGGCAGCAGTATGCGGCGAAGGCCTGGCCGACGCTGACCGTCATCGACCCCGAGGGCTATGTCGTGGCGACGATGGCCGGCGAGGGGCACGCCGAAGGGCTGGCGCGGCTCGTCGAGGAGCTCGTCCGCGTGCACGAGGCGCGGGGCACGCTGCGGCGCGGCTCCGCTCCGCAGGTCGCCGCCAGGACCGAGGAGACGGTGCTGCGGTTCCCGGGCAAGGCGCTGGCCCTGGCCGACGGGCACTTCCTGGTCGCCGACTCGACGCACCAGTCGCTGGTCGAGCTCGACGCCGACAACGAGACCCTGATCCGCCGCATCGGCACCGGGCAGCGAGGCCGCAAGGACGGCACGGATCCCGAGTTCTCCGAGCCGGGCGGGCTGTGCCTACTGCCCCCGCACGTCGCCGAGATCGCCGGCTATGACGTCGTGGTCGCCGACACGGTCAACCATCTGCTGCGCGGCGTGAAGCTCTCGACCGGCGAGGTCACCACGGTCGCCGGCAGCGGCCGGCAGTGGCGCGGCACTGTCGACTTCGACGCGCACGACTCCCTGGCGGTCGACCTGTCGTCGCCGTGGGACGTGGCGTGGTTCGACGACCAGGTCGTGGTCGCGATGGCCGGCATCCACCAGCTGTGGTGGTTCAACCCCGTGCGGCGCACCGCCGGGATGTACGCGGGGACGACCGTCGAGGCGCTCCGCGACGGCCCGCTGCAAGAGGTGTGGATGGCGCAGCCGTCCGGCCTGTCGGCGTCGCCCGACGGCACGACGCTGTGGATCGCCGACAGCGAATCCAGCGCGATCCGCTTCATCGCCGACGGCCGGATGTCGACCGTGGCCGGGCAGGGCCTGTTCGACTTCGGGCACGTCGACGGCCCCGCCGATCAGGCGCTGCTGCAGCACCCGCTCGGCCTGCTGGCCCTGGCCGACGGCAGCGTGCTCGTCGCCGACACGTACAACGGCGCCATCCGCAGGATCGCCGACGGCGTGGTGTCCACCGTCGTCGACGGCCTCCGCGAGCCGAGCGACCTGGTCCTCAGCTCGACCGGCGACGTCGTGGTCGTCGAGTCGGGCGCGCACCGGCTGGTCCGGCTCGCCCCTGGCACCCTGGCAGCGGCGGGCATCGACGTCGCCGGCGTCCGGCACCGCACCGAACGCCCCTCGACGATGCTCGCCCCCGGCGAGGTCCAGCTCGACCTGATCTTCGAGCCGGCGCCGGGCCAGAAGCTGGACGAGTCGTTCGGCCCGTCGACCCGCCTGGAGGTGTCCGCCTCCCCACCCGAGCTGCTGCTGGAAGGCGCCGGCGTGACCCAGGACCTGCGCCGCCGCCTGGTCCTCTCCCCCGACGTCACCGAGGGCGTGCTGCAGGTGGTGGCCCAGGCCGCGACGTGTGACATCGACGCGGAGTTCCCCGCCTGCCACCTGACCCGCCAGGACTGGGGCGTCCCGATCCGCGTGGCCAAGGACGGCGCCCAACGCCTCCCCTTGGTCCTCCGCGGCCTCGACACCTAACGCCCAAGCCCGCCCTTAACGATCCGGAAGACCTCACGCACCCACCCCAGCTCCACACAAGGTCTTCCGGATCACCAAGGCGCAGCACGCCATCCCAGACCTGACGCCACCCCCCGCAGCAACCCCTGTCACCGCAGCACAAAAACGCCCTCCGACGCTGAGCGTTGACGCCCGCAGCCCGCCCGGTCGACCAACCAGGACGCGCCGCAAGACCAACGCCAGCACAACTCACCCAGCAACACCCAGGCGCTGCGGTAACCACGGCTCATGATCCGGAAGACTTTGTGTCGTCATAGCAGCACAAAGTCTTCCGGATCACGGAAAACCGGGCCGCGGGCACGCCTCGCTGGTGAGGAAGTGGACGCGCAGAGACCCGCATGGCAGACGGTTTCCGTCACGGAACAGAGCCGGGCGACATCGCATCGCGGCAACCAGCGCAGACATCCGCAGCAGTGCCCGTCACGGGGAAGCGGAGGGTGGGGGCGGCTCGCTGGGGGTGAAGGGGGACAAGGGGAGGCCGGCGGCGAGGAGGGCGGTGCGGACGGCGGTTGCCATGGACACGGCGCCGGGGGTGTCGCCGTGGACGCACAGGGACTCGAACGGCAGGTGGAGCACGGTGCCGTCGATGGCGACGACCTCGCCAGTGCGGGCCATGCGGACGGCGCGGTCGGTGACGGTGGGGATGTCGGTCAGGACTGCGCCTTCGGTGCCGCGGGGCACGAGGCGGCCGTCCGGGAGGTAACCGCGGTCCACGAAGCCCTCGAAAACCACGCGCAGGCCTGCCTCGGCGGCGAGCCGGGCCAGGACCGAGCCGGGCTGGCACAGGACGGGGAGGCCGAAGGCGACAGCGGCGGCGGCGACGGCCGAGGCGTGGACGGGGTCGACGGCGGCGGTGTTGTAGAGGGCGCCGTGCGGTTTGACGTAGCTGACCGGGCCGAACGCCGACAGTGCGCCGATCTGGTAGCGCAGCTCGTCGGTCAGCGTGGTGGCGTCGACGTCGATGCGGCGGCGGCCGAAGCCGGCCAGGTCGCGGTAGCTGACCTGGGCGCCGATCCGGACGCCGCGGGAGACGGCGCTGGAGCAGACGCGGCGCATCGTGGAGGGGTCGCCGGCGTGGAAGCCGCAGGCGACGTTGGCGCTGGTGACGATGTCCAGGAGGGCTTCGTCGTCGCCGAGGGTCCAGATGCCGAAGCCTTCGCCGAGGTCACTGTTGAGGTCCACGGAACCGAACGGTATCGCCCGGGCGGGCCTGGGCGAGCAGCGGCAGATCCGTGGGGTCGACGACGGCGACGACCGGGTAGCCGCCGGTGGTGGGGTGGTCGGCGAGGAAGATCAGCGGCTGGCCGGACGCCGGGACCTGCACGGCGCCGAGGACGATGCCTTCGCTGGGGAGCTCGCGCTGGTGGGTGCGGGTGAGTGCGGGGCCGCCGAGCCGCGCGCCGATCCTGTTGCTGTCGTTGCCCAGGGTGTACGTGCCGGCGAGCAGGTCACCGGCGGCCGCGAAGTAGTCGTGGCGGGGGCCCCAGGTCAGGCCGAGCGTGATGGGGCCGCCCAGGGCGGGGCGGGGCGCCACGTCCACGGTGGACGGGTCGCCGGTCGTGGGGCCCACGGCCAGCACGGCGCCCACGCCGACGACCGGCGGGCCGAGCGCCGCAAGGGTGTCGGTGGCGCGGCTGCCCAGTACCGGCGACGCGGCGAAACCTCCGTCGACGGCGAGGTATCCGCGCAGCCCGGCCACGGCGCGGCCGATCTCGACGCGGTCGCCGGCGCGGAAGGGGACGGGTGCGTTGATCGGCGCGGGCCGCCCGCCGACGCGCAGCGGCGCCGCCGCCCCGGTCAGGGCGAGGGTGCCGGCGAAGGCCAGGGTCGCGACGAACGGGCCGAGCGTGATCTCCAGCGCGGCGCAGGACGCGTCGTTGCCGACGAGGCGGTTGCCGAGGCGCAGGGCGGGCTGGTCGAGGGCGCCGGAGCGGGGGACGCCGAGGTGCGCGAACCCGGGCCGGCCGAGGTCCTGCAGGGTCGTGAGCGGGCCCGCCGTCTCGACCGTGAGCGTCCTCATGCCACCGCCAGCCGCACGGTCCGGCCTGGGGTCAGCAGGGCGGGCGGGTCACGGTCGATGTCGAACAGGACCGTGTCGGTGCGGCCGATGAGCTGCCACCCGCCGGGGGACGCGGTCGGGTAGATGCCGGCGTACTCCGCGGCGAGCGCGACCGACCCGGCCGGGACGCGAGGGCGTGGGCTCTCCCGCCGGGGGATGGTCCACGGCAGGCCGCCGAGGTACGCGAACCCGGGCGCGAAGCCGCCGAAGGCGACCGTGAGGGTGGTTTCGGTGAGCGTGCGGACAAGCGCCTCGACGGACGAACCGGTCATTTCCGCGACGGCCGCGAGATCAGGCCCGTCAAACACGACCGGGATCGCCAATTTGTCGGCATAAAAGCGGGCAAAAGACGGCGTCGGCCACGAGCGCAGCGAAGCGGCCAGAGACGCGGGCGACGGGACCCCGTCGAGCAGGACGGTTCGCGCACCGGGGACGATATCGGTGACCGCGAGGCGTCCGGCGGCCCGCTCGGCGTCCAGCGCGGCGAACCATGCCAGCGGATCGTCGACCTCGATCAGCAGGGCAGAGCTCCCGACGGGGCGGATCTCCATGACCGCCACCCTAGTTGGTGTCCGCTTCGATACTTGCCAGTAACCTACGGTACCGTAACCTGGAGGGCGTGACAGTGAAGACCGAGACCCGCCTGCGCCCGGTCGACCTCGGCAAGCCCAGGATGCGCGGCTGGCTGCACACCTATGCGTTCGGCGCCGCGATCATCTGCGGCATCGTGCTGTGCTCGCTGGCCGCGGGCCGCCCGGGCTGGTCGCCGTTCGTGAGCTGTCTCGTGTACAGCCTGACGGTGTGTGCCCTGTTCGGGACCAGCGCGCTCTATCACCGCCGGGTCTGGTCGCCCGCGGGGTACAAGCTGATGCGCCGCCTCGACCACTCGATGATCTTCGTGTTCATCGCCGGCACGTACACGCCGTTCAGCGTCCTGCTGCTGTCGGGGCGGACCGGCGACGTCATCCTGAGCGTGGTCTGGGGCGGTGCGCTGCTCGGCGTGGGCATGAAGATGATCTGGCCGAACGCGCCCCGCTGGGTGGGGGCGCCGCTGTACGTCGCGCTCGGCTGGGTCGCCGTGGTGGTCCTGCCGGACATCCTGCGCACGGGCGGCGTGACCGCGCTCGTGCTGACGATCGTCGGCGGCGCGTTCTACACGGTCGGCGCGGTCTTCTACGCCCTACGCCGGCCCAACCCGTGGCCGACCGTCTTCGGCCACCACGAGTTCTTCCACGCCTGCACGCTCGTCGCCGCGATCCTGCACCACATCGCCATCTACTTCGCGCTGTACGCGAGGTAGACGGCGATGTGTACGGTTTTCCGCGGATTTTCCTAGTAGGAACGGTCCTCGTAGGTCCGGCGGCGCTCGACGACCTCGTCCACGGTCGGCGGAATCGCGGTGCCACCAGCAGTCGGAACCTGCCGGACGACCGTGCGCCGGCGGCTGTTCCAGAAGTACAGCGTGAGGAGCAGCCCGACCAGGCCTGCGAGCTGGAAGATCCAGCCGATCGTGTCGAGGTTGAACGGCCCGAGATCGGTGTCGTCCAAGCCGAACGTCATGATCGCTCCGATAACGATCAGAAGAATGCTGCCACCGATACCCATCGAGGGCCTCCAGGACGTTTGGTTGGTAACCATCTGTACCGCCGGGTTACCCACCTACGACGCCGCTCAATCGGGCACGCTATAGGACATGGCTGACGGCACCACTGGGCGCACCCTGATCCTGCTCCGGCACGCGAAGGCCGTCGACCCGGATCCGTACCCCACCGACCTCGAACGCCCGCTGAGCCCCCGCGGCCGCCGGGACGCCGCCGCGGCCGGCGACTGGCTGCGTGAGCAGGGCCTGCTGCCCGATCTGGTGGTGTGCTCGACCGCGGTCCGGACCCGCGAGACGCTGGACGGCCTGCGCCTCGACAAGCACGACAAGCACGGTGAGCACGGCAAGACGGCGCCCGTGGTGTTCGAGCACCGGGTGTACCTCGGCCCGGCCCACGACACGCTGGACCTGCTGCAGAACTCGCCGGACGTGGCGACGCTGCTGCTGATCGGTCACAACCCGACCCTGTCCATGCTGTCCGACCTGCTCGACCCGGACGCGCTGCCGGACGAGGGCCTGGCCACCAGCGGGATCGCGGTCCACACGGTGACGGGCCCGTGGCGCGACCTGGAGACCGCGCCGCTGCGGGCGCACCACACGGCCCGCGGCTGACCCCAGATAGAAAGCCGACCCAGAAAGAAGCCGGAACAGAAAAGCGGGAGGGCGCCATTGCCCTCCCGCCAGCTCTCTGTGGAACAGAACCCTAGAACGCGTCCTCGGACAGGTCCATCGCGTCCAGCGTGGTGGCCTCGATGACGCGGCGGTCGGAGCCGGTCCGCGGGAGCACCTCGCGGGCGAAGAACTTCGCCGCGGCGACCTTGCCCTCGTAGAAGGCCGTCTCCGTGGTCTCGCCGGCCAGGGCCTTCAGGGCCACCTCCGCCTGCCGCTGCAGGAGCCAGCCGACCACGACGTCGCCGAGGGCGAGCAGGAAGCGGCGGGTGTTGAGGCCGACCTTGTAGAGCGCCTGGGGGTCGCCGGCCTGGGCCTCGCCCAGCCAGCCGGTGAAGATGCCGAGCATGTTCTGGACCTCGCCGAGCGCCTTGCCCAGCGCGACCCGCTCGACCTTCAGCTGACCGTTGCCGCCCTCGGCCTCCAGGAACTGCTGGATCTCGGCGGCGACGGTCAGCAGCGCCTTGCCCTGATCCTTCACGATCTTGCGGAAGACGAGATCGAGGCTCTGGATCGCGGTCGTGCCCTCGTAGAGGGTGTCGATCTTCGAGTCGCGGATGTACTGCTCGAGCGGGTAGTCCTGCAGGAAGCCGGAGCCGCCGAAGGTCTGCAGCGACTCGTGGCCGAGCAGCTCGTATGCCCGCTCGGAGCCGACGCCCTTGACCAGGGGCAGCAGCAGGTCGTTGACCCGCTTGGCGATCTTCGCGGCGGCCTCGTCGCCCGCGGCCTCGGCGAGGGCGACCTTGTCCTGCCAGGAGGCGGTGTAGAGGACGAGGGCGCGGAGGCCTTCGGCATAGGACTTCTGCATCAGCAGGGAGCGGCGCACGTCGGGGTGGTGCATGATCGTGACGCGCGGCGCGTTCTTGTCGCTGCTGGCGAGGTCGGCGCCCTGGACGCGGCTCTTGGCGTAGTCGAGCGCGTTGAGGTAGCCGGTCGAGAGGGTGGCGATGGCCTTCGTGCCGACCATCATCCGCGCGTACTCGATGATGAGGAACATCTGGCGGATGCCCTCGTGCACGTCGCCGAGCAGCCAGCCCTTGGCCGGGACGCCGTGGCCGCCGAAGGTGACCTCGCAGGTCGTGGAGACCTTGAGACCCATCTTGTGCTCGACGTTGGTCACGAAGGCGCCGTTGCGGTCCTTGAGCTCGCCGGTGTCGCCGTCGAAGTGGAACTTCGGCACGACGAAGAGCGAGAGGCCCTTCGTGCCGGGGCCGCCGGCGCCGGGCGTGTCGACCGGGCGAGCCAGGACGTAGTGGACGATGTTCTCCGCGAGGTCGTGCTCACCGCTGGTGATGAAGCGCTTGACGCCCTCGATGTGCCAGGAGCCGTCCGCCTGCGGGATCGCCCGTGTACGGCCGGCGCCCACGTCGGACCCCGCGTCGGGCTCGGTGAGCACCATGGTGGAGCCCCACTGGCGGTCGACGAAGAGCTTGGCCCACTTCTTCTGCTCCTCGGTGCCCTCGATCCGCAGCGTGTTGGCGAAGGAGGGGCCGGACGCGTACATCCAGATGGGCGCGTTGGCGCCGAGCACCATCTCGGCGAGGGACCACCACAGGGCCCGCGGCGCGGAGGTGCCGTCGAGCTCGGCGGGAAGGTCGAGGCGCCAGAACTCGGCGGCCATGAAGGCCTCGTACGACTTGCGGAACGACTCGGGCATCTTCACCGAGTGGGTCGCCGGGTCGTAGACGGGCGGGTTGCGGTCGGCGTCGGCGTAGCTCGCGGCGAGGTCCTCGCGGGCGAGGCGGTCGACCTCGGCGAGGATGCTGCGCGCGGTGTCGACGTCGAGATCTCCGTAGGGACCCTGGCCGAGGACCTTGTCGACGCCGAAGACCTCGAAGAGGTTGAACTCGAGGTCCCGCAGGTTGCTCTTGTAATGGCTCATCGCGGAGTGGCCCCCGTCTCTGGGTCGCTTTGTAGATCGAGCATGGACGACCGAGGTTACCAGTCGGTAACAGGAATCTTATTACTTGCGAGTAACCTCAGGCAACCCACCCGGGCGGGTGACGGCCGTCACAACAGGCGTCACCTATTTCGGCACGTCAGGGTGACCGGTGAGTACTCCAAGGTGGCAGATGAGTAGCGCACCGGGTGTACGTGCGCACGACACGCCGTCACCTGCGGGTGACGTGATCGTTGAGCGGTTACTCGCAGTCAGAAGGAGGGCACCGCGATGATCGTCCGGATGATGGGCTCTCTGTTCGCTCCCAAGTACCCGCGCTTCTACACGGGCCGGCACCGCGCCCCGATGCGCCGCTTCGTCCCCCGCCCCCGCGTGGTGGCGGAGTAGCGCCCGAAGGACGTCAACCGACGGCCGTAGCTCCGGCGCCGCCGATCTCCCAGCTGGGGACCGTCGCCGGAGCCTTGACCCCCTGATACTCCACGAGCACCAGCGCGATGTCGTCGTCGAGCCGGCCGCGCACCCACTCCAGCAGCGCGCTCTCCAGCGACGCCAGCCCGTCGCCGACGGTGCCGTGCCCCAGCAGCCGCTGCGCCCGCTCCGCGGTCGGGAAGAACTGCCCGTCGCGGCGCGCCTCCGCCAGCCCGTCGGTGAAGAACAGCAGCCGGTCGCCCGGCTCCAGCCGCTCGACGCGCGGCTTCACCACCGGCATGAAGCCCAGCGGCGGCGCGTTGGACGGCGGGTCGAGCGGGATCACCTGGCCGCGGCGCAGCAGCAGCGGCGCCGGGTGGCCGCAGTTGACGATCGTCAGCGTGCCGCCGCGCTCCTCGATCAGCGCCGCGGTCACGAAGTCCTCGTCGCCGACCGACCTGGCCACGGCCCGGTCCAGGTCGGCCACGATCGCGCGCAGGTCGGCCCGCTCAAACGCCACGTGCCGGTAGGAGCCGAGGACGATGCTGGCGAGCCGGACCGCGTCCAGGCCCTTGCCCCGCACGTCCCCGATGATCATGCGGACGCCGTACGGGGTGTCCAGCGCCTCGTACAGGTCGCCACCGATGTCGGCGGCGGCGCTGGCGGAGATGTAGCGGGCCGCGATCGTCAGCGGGCCGAGCTGTGGGCCCAGCGGGCGCAGGACGGCCTGCTGCGCGACGGAGGCGAGCTTCGACAGCTCCGCATACCGCGCGATCTGCCGCTGCCTGATGGCGCCGACGGCGGAGGCGATGCCCGCGGCGAGGATGACGGCGCCCAGGTTGAGCATCATCACCAGCGTGCGCTCGCGGGTGTGCATGAGCTCGATGCTGCAGAAGACGACGGCGAGCAGCGTCGAGGCGCTGCCGACGGCGAGGACCTCCGGCCAGGAGGCGAACGCGGCCGCGAGGAACGGCGCGGCGGCGAGCAGCCCGACGTAGTTGGCGTCGGTGCCGTCGGCGAGCTCAGCGGCCAGGACCAGGCAGAGCAGCACGAAGGCCGCGCCGACTCCGGCGCGGGCTTCGGGAAGCAACGGTCGTTTCATAGGTCCGATCGACAGCATGCCACCAACCGGCCCCCGAGCCGCTCAAACAAACGGCCGGGATGCGGCTTACTTGAGTACCTCGTACTTTGCGTTGATCACGCCGGCACTCACCGAAGCGATCGCCACGAAGGCCCCGCGGGCGAGGTCGAGGCAGCGACCGCTGACGAAGGGTCCGCGATCATTGATCCTGACGACGACCGATTTCCCGTTGGCCAGGTTGGTCACCCGGACCCGGGTGTTGAACGGCAGCTCCTTGTGCGCGGCCGTCAGCCCGTCGGGGTCGAAGCTCTCGCCGTTCGCGGTGCGCGACCCACTCGCATAGTACGACGCCTTGCAGGTGCCGGTGTTCGTGACGACGCCGCCCGTGGGGTTCGTCGAGGGCTTCTTCGTCGGCGTCTTCGACGGGGTCTTGGTCGCCTCCGGCGACTTGCTGACCTGCGCGGATGCGGAGGGTGACGGCGAGGCGGAAGGCGACGTGGAGGACGGGGAGGGCCGGTCGCCGCGGTCGGCGCGGGTGTCGGCGCTGCGGCTGCCGTCGATCAGGTCGCTCGCCGAGGTCGGTTTGGCATCATCCGACCCCATATTGACGGTCACAACCGCACCGCCGATGAGCGCGATCGCCGCGACAGTGCCGGCGATCAATGGAATGAGGTGACGTCGGCGGATTGCGGTGTGTCGGCCGGACAACGTCAGCACCCTTCGTCGACAGCATGGCCGTGACCGAACGTATCGGCCGGTCCCTGGCGCCAGTCAAACCGAAGTGCCGCACGTGCGGGGATTTGACGGGATAGGTCCGGCCGAACGGCTGATCCGACAAGGAGCCGAACGGCCGACCCTTCCCGCGTTGTCACCCCGCGCGGACGATCGCGGCGATGCGCTCCGCCGCGCCCTCGACCGGAATCTCCTCTTTCTCGCCGGTCTTGCGGTCGCGGATCTCGACCATGCCGTCGGCGAGCCGCTTGCCGACCACGACGATCGTGGGCACGCCCAGCAGCTCCGAGTCGTTGAACTTCACGCCCGGCGAGACGTCCTTGCGGTCGTCGAGCAGCACCTCGAGCCCGGTGGCGGAAAGCGCGTCGGCGAGCTGCGCCGCGCCGGCCTTGATCTCCTCGGTCTTGCCCGCGGCCACCACGTGCACGTCGGCGGGGGCGAGCTCGCGGGGCCAGCACAGCCCACGCTCGTCGGCGGTCTGCTCGGCGACCACGGCGATCGCCCGGGTCACGCCCACGCCGTAGGAGCCCATGGTGACCGTGACGGCCTTGCCGTTCTGGTCCAGGACGGTGAGACCCAGCGCCTTGGCGTACTTCTGGCCGAGCTGGAAGATGTGGCCGATCTCGATGCCGCGGGCCAGCTCGAGGGCGCCGCCGTCGACGGGGCAGACGTCGCCGTCCTGGATGCGGACCGCCTCGACGGTGCCGTCCGGGGTGAAGTCCCGCCCCGCGACGAGGTGCACGACGTGCTTGCCGGGCTGGTCGGCGCCGGTGATCCAGCTGGTGCCGTCCACGACGCGGGGGTCCACGAGGTACCGGATCCCGGAGGAGCCCTTCTCGCCGAGGACGCCGGGGCCGATGTACCCCTTGACCAGCGCGGGATGCTGCTGGAACTCCGCCTCCGACATGGGCGCGACCTCGGCGGGCGCCACCTGGGCCTCCAGCCGGCGCAGGTCGACCTCGCGGTCGCCGGGGACGCCGACGGCGAGGGGCTCGCGCTTGCCGTCGGGCAGCGTCAGCATGAGCATGACGTTCTTCAGCGTGTCGCCGGCCGTCCAGGCCCGGTCCTCGCGGCGCAGGTCGTCCCGGGCGTTGAACAGGTCGACGAGCGTCTCGATCGTCGGGGTGTCGGGCGTGTCGACGACCTGCGCGGCGGGCAGCCCTTCGATCGCGAGCGCCTCGGGGGCGGGCGTGGTGACCGCCTCAACGTTCGCCGCGTAGTCGCCGTTGGTGCAGCGCACGAACGTGTCCTCGCCGATGTCGCAGACCGCGAGGAACTCCTCCGACGCGCTGCCGCCCATGGCGCCGCTCGTCGCGGAGCAGATGACGTAGTCCAGGCCGAACCGGTCGAAGATCCTGCCGTAGGCGACCCGGTGCCGCTCATAGGCGGCGCGCAGCCCGTCGTCGTCGACGTCGAACGAGTAGGAGTCCTTCATCAGGAACTCGCGGCCGCGGAGGATGCCGGCGCGGGGGCGTGCCTCGTCGCGGTACTTCGTCTGGATCTGGTACAGGGTGAGCGGCAGGTCTTTGTAGGAGGAGTAGAAGTCCTTCACGGCGAGCGTGAACATCTCCTCGTGCGTGGGCCCGAGCAGGTAGTCGCCGCCCCGGCGGTCCTTCAGCCGGAAGAGGTTGGCGCCGTACTCGGTCCAGCGGCCGGTCGCCTCGTAGGGCTCGCGGGGCAGCAGCGCGGGGAAGGTCAGCTCCTGGCCGCCGATGGCGTCCATCTCCTCGCGGACGATCCGCTCGACGTTGCGCAGCAGGCGCAGGCCCATCGGCAGCATCGTGAAGATGCCCGGCGCGACCCGTCGGACATAGCCGGCGCGCACGAGCAGCCGGTGGCTCGTCACCTCGGCATCCGCGGGGTCTTCGCGCAGCGTCCGCACGAACAGCGTGGACATCTTCAGCACCATCGGGCATCCGCCTTACTTCTCAAACAGGCCTTCGGCGACGATACCCGTACGACTCCGGTGCGTGACTACAGGGTTTTCTCAACCCGGCCGTTTTCTCAACCTGCCGCCGGACCTGCCGATCCGCCCGGTATGCAACTGCGCTGGGCCAGCGCGGCGGGTTCAGGTTCACCCCCGAAACCGTCACCTGGCAGGCGACGAACCAGCTGACGCAGGCGGTGACCCCGGTGACGCTGCCGCGGGTCACGGTCGGCGGGGTGTGGCTCGGGCAGAATCGGGAGGTCGGTGTCCCGACGCCGGTCGTCGACGACATCCGCACCATGGTCGGCGGGACCGTGACGCTGTTCCAGCGCATGAACGCCGCCGGGGACCTGCTGCGCGTGGCGACGAACGTGCCCAACAAGGCCGGCAAGCGCGCCATCGGCACCTACATCCCGGCGGTCACCGCCGACGGCAAGCCCAACGCGGTCGCCGCGGCGATCCGGGACGGCAAGCCGTTCCGCGGCGTCGCGCTGGTCGTCGACACCTGGTACGTGAGCGGCTACGACCCGGTGAAGGACGCGTCGGGAGCCGTGGTCGGCGCGATCTACTACGGGGTGCCGCGGGCCGAGGCGATCGCGAGCCTCACCGGCACGATCGCCGGGACGAAGGTCGGCACCAACGGCGCCGTCACCGTGTACTCGACCGGGGCCACCGACCGGGGCCGGGTCATCGCGTCCAGCCGCAGCCGGGAGGTCGGTCAGGTCCGCCTCGACGCGAAGGACGCCGGCGGCGCCGCGTACGTCGACAAGATCACCACCGAGGCACCGAATCTCGCCGCCGACGCCATGTGGCACACGACCTACACGCTGCCGGGCACGACCGGGGCGCCACCGGCCGCCAGCGACCTCACGGTCACCTACTACGCCCCGTACAAGTGAGATCAGCGCGACCGCCGGCGAGGGCGGTGGAGAGCTCCCGGCACGCCGCCGACCGCCTCAACACCAACGCCTCGACCCTCGCCGGCCTGGTCGACCGCTTCCGCCGCTGACGCGGCACGGCACGGCGCTAGATCCGCGAGACGTCGACGACCTTCAGCGAGTCGCCGGCCGGGGACCAGAGCAGCGGGCGCGAGACCTGCTGCCGGAACGAGTCCCCGGTGAACGTGCCGACCAGCCCGGTGCGCAGGTCCCAGATCGCCGGCGGCCGCGGGTCGTTCGGATGCAGCCAGTTCTTCACGGTGCCCCGGTCGAACCGGCCGCCCGTGATCGACCGCGCCTCGAACCCGTTGGTCGTCAGCTCCCACGAGCCGTCCGTCGCCTGGGCGAACGTGCGGCCGTTGGCGTCGAGCCCGAGCCACACGTCCTGGTCCGCGGCGGTCCACCACCGGGTCGGCTGCGGGCGCGGCTTCGGCGTCCGCCGCTCGCCGGTGAGCAGGTTCCACGCCTCCGGCCGGTCGGTGCCCGCCGGGGCGGCGGTGACGGCCCACGGCCATCTGGTGATCTCGAAGCCCTCCGATCCGGCGATCTTGGCGGGTGTACCGCCGGCGAGCGGCATCCGGCTGATGCCACCGCGATCCATCCCCGACCCGTACAGCGTCCCGTCGACCGCGACCCGCCGCTCCCCGACGTCCCCGGTCGTGAACCGGCGCTTGTCCGTGCCGTCGTCCCGCATCGTCCAGTACTCCGACGTCTGCGAGCGGTCGTTGCCGAACACGTACGCGGTCCAGACGACCATCCCGCCGGCGGCGGTGAACGCGCCCGGCCAGTAGCCGCGCACGCCCGGCGGGTCCGGCAGGTCGGTCAGGAGCCGCTCCGTGCCGGTGCGGGTGTCGTACACGGCGAGCGACACCACCTTGTCGGCGCTGACGCGGACGGCGAGGAGCATCCGGTGCTCGTCGAGCATGGTGATCGGCTCGTTGGCGCCCGCCCCGAACCTGGCCGGCACGGTGATCACCGCCTGCGGCCAGACCTGGTCGGCGGGCGCGGTCAGGTCCGGTGGCGTGCCGACGAGGTGTTCGCGCCGCCGCCGGCGCCAGATCCTGATGTACTGCCGGGCCATCGACCGCCGCACGTAGGCCTCGACGGCCTCCTGCCGGCGGATCCGGGACCACTTGCCGCGCAGCCCGATGAGCGCGTCCTGCAACAGGTCCGCCGCGTCGGCCTCGTTGCCGCTCAGCAGGAACCCGTACCGCATCAAACTCGCGCCGCGCGCCCGCACGAACTGCGCGAACGCCTCGTCGGCCGTCTCGCTCATCGCATCGCCTCCACCCGGGTAGAGACACACCGCCACCGATCTGCTGCATCCCCGCGGGGGCGAATGTTCTCAAGCGGGTCGCGGGGCGGCCGATGTCAGGGTGTGCCGACCTTCGAGGAGCACCCACCGCTGCGGCCGGATCTCGCCGCCATCATCGCCGCCGCCCGCCAGGCCGAGTTCGTGAGCAGGCGGGACCTGCCCGCCGCCGCGCCGCGGCCGGCCCGCCGCGACCGCAGGAACAAGGTCAGGAACGCCGGCGCAGGCCCGTTGCGGCTGTGCTTCCTCGTGCCGCGCACGGACGTCGGCGGCGGGGCGCGTGTGCTGTTCGAGCACGCCAACCGCCTGCACGGGCGCGGGCACGAGGTGAAGGTGCTCAGCCACTTCCCGCCGCCGCAGTGGCACGACCTGCGACCGGAGTTCTGGACGGTGCCGTTCGGCGTGGAGCTCGCCGAGGCGGTCCCGGAGTGCGACGTGATCGTCGCCGGCTACTGGGACCAGGTCCTCGCCGCCCGTTCGCTGGGCCTCGCGCCCGTGGTCCACTTCGAGCAGGGCGACTCGCACCTGTTCGAGGACCTGCAGCCGGCGATGCACGAGCTCGTGGCCCGGCACCTCGAGGCCGCCGACGCGACGCTGACCGTGAGCGGCACCGTCGCCGACGTGCTGCGCGAGCGCTTCGGCGTCGCGGCGACGGCCGTCGGCAACGCGGTCGACCCGGGTGTGTTCCACCCGGGCGGCGTCGAGCAGGCGCGACCCTACGTGCTGTTCGTCGGGTGGGACGGCAACGAGTTCAAGGGCATGGCGCAGATGCGGCAGGTGTGGCGGGCGCTCAGCGCCGAGCGCCCGGCGCTGGACCTCGTATGGGTCACGCCGAAACCGGCGCGCGAGCCGCTGGGCCGGGTCGTCGTCGCCCCGGACCAGGCGACGCTCGGCGCGCTGTTCCGCGGGGCCGCCGCGTACGTCTGCTGCTCGCACTACGAGTCGTTCTCCCTGCCCTGCCTGGAGGCGATGGCGTCCGGCACGCCGGTCGTCGCGACCAGGAACACCGGTGTCCTCGAATACGCCCGCGACGG
Source organism: Dactylosporangium sp. NPDC050588 (assembly GCF_040654975.1). Taxonomy (NCBI): domain Bacteria; kingdom Bacillati; phylum Actinomycetota; class Actinomycetes; order Micromonosporales; family Micromonosporaceae; genus Dactylosporangium; species Dactylosporangium sp. NPDC050588. The sequence continues at coordinate 101,801 of NZ_JBFAJA010000049.1, forward strand.
CGTGAACGCGCTGCTCGCCGACGTCGGCGACGCCGACGGGCTGCTCGCGGGGGTGCGGCGGGTCCTGGACGAGCCGGCGCTCGCGGCGCGGCTGCGGGAGGGCGGGCTGCTGACCGCGGCCGGCTACTCGTGGGACACGATCATCAGCCGGGTTGAGGACGCCTACCGCGCCGCCCAGGCCGCCTGGTCGCCGCCGCCCGCCCGCGACGAGTGGCGCTTCGACCTGCGCGGCCTGCGCTTCGACCAGAGCCACACCGAGGTCGAGCGGCGGCTCCGGCGGCGGGCCGCCGCGACGGCCGCCGGCGCCGTGGCCGTGCCGGTGACGTTCCCCGCGTTCGACGGGCACCGCGCCGTGCGCTGGCGGGTCGTCGGGCGGCGGCAGGGCGGCAGCGGCGGCGGCACCATCCGGGCCTACCTGCTGGGCCACGCGGACGGCCCGCCGGCGGACCTGCCCTACGCGGCGGCGCTGCGCGACTTCACCGCCGGTCGCTTCGAGGCGGCGCTGGACGGGTTCCTGGAGCTCTACGAGCGCGGCGGCGAGCTGCGCACCACCGTGTGCCGCTGGATCGTTCTCACGCTGCTCGAGCTGGGCCGCGACGAGCAGGCGGCGTCGGTCGTGGAGGCCGGTGTGCAGGGCGTCCAGGGGCACAGCGACTTCCACTACCTGCGGGCGGTGACCGGCCTGCTCACCGGCCGTGCCGTCGACAGCGCCGCCTACGTCGACGTCATCGACGGCCTCGGACCGGCCAGCCACTTCGACGAGTGGTTCGACGAGCCGGACGTGCTCGTCCGGGAGCGGCTGCTCACCACCGTGCGGTGATGCCGACCGCGTACGGTGGCCGGCGGGTGAGCGCCGGCCGCCGTACGTCCCCGATCGGGTCGGCATTGACCAACTGCGAATATGGATGTCGTCGCTTGCGCCACGCTTGACACGCCACCGGCGGCGCCGCGAAGGCGACCGGCTACGGTGTGCCGCTGTGAGGTTCCGGCTGCTGGGTCCGTTGACGATCGACTCGACCGGCGGTCCCGTCGTGCTGCGCCGGCGCCGGGAGCGGTGCCTGCTGGCGGTGCTCCTGCTGCACAACCACGCGCCCGTGCCGGTGGAGCGGCTGGTGTACCTGCTGTGGGACGGCGAACCGGTGCCGACCGCCCGCCAGCTGCTGCACAGCCACGTCTCCCGGGTCCGCGGGGCGCTCAAGGATCCGGCGGTCACGCTGAGCAGCACCGGCACCTCGTACCAGATCGACGTCGACGACGACGCGATCGACGCCCGGCGCTTCGGCGCGATGGTCACGGCGGCCCGCGCGGTGACGGACCCGGCCGCCCGGGGTGCGCTGCTGCGGGACGCGCTCGCGCTGTGGCGCGGCGACGCGCTCGACGACACCGTCTCGGCGTGGCTGCGCCCCCGGCTCGTCGGCGACCT